>NZ_JAGPUP010000539.1:0-59402 GCF_018069605.1 Microvirga sp. HBU67558
AGGCATCAGCACCCTCTTGGAATCATAGCGGCCTCGGCCACTCAACCCTTTTCGGGACGGGCTCTAAGTCCCGGCTCCCCATAGACGCCTTCGAGGCCCTGAAAAGCGTCAGGTTCGAATACGAGAAGAAGATAACACTCGCTATGGCTCTTGGTCTGCCGTCCGATTTCAAGGGTGCCTTGAAGAGACTAGGTGAGATCCGGAATGCATTCGCCCACAATCTTGATGCGACACTGGCGGAACACAACGTTGGTTTTCTGTTCCGAGTCTTCGATGCTGAAATGAAGAGCATCATGCACCAAAGCTATTCGCGAGCATACAAGAAGATGCCCAACTCTGAGCGGCCGAGGGATATCGGCAAGCTGGAAGCCCGAGACAAATTTTCTCTTTACGTGGTTCAGCTATGGTCTGCTCTCTACTCCATCAACCTGTCCGAAGAAGGGGATGAAGGCCAAGGCTCCGCAACGGGTGTATGAAGATGTATTGGATGAGAACCTCTGAGGCTTGGCCTGACGATACCTGGCTGGGGACGAGCTGGACCTGTTTCGATAAGGGTAAGCCGGATGGGGAGAGTGACAGCCAATGACACACCTACATCGGCAATGTTCATCAGGTCGAGGCTGACAGCGACAGCTGATTTGCTCACACCATAGCCTTATCTAAGCACGCTCGGGGTTTATGACTTGTTAATGGCAGGTATGTGCAGCGGGCAGTTGGGTCCCGCTGCTCATGCTGAAGTGTCCGCCCTACATTAGATTATGAAGCGGAAGTCGTCGGCCTGAAGACTAGCTAGCGTCACGTTCTTTAACGTGAGCGAGTTTTCGGAGTCGGCCTCGATCACGGTATCGCTCCCAGATTGCTTGGCTGACGCCATCACGTCGGAAAAGTCGATGAACGTCGACTTGCTGAAGATGATGAGATCGCTTGTGCCGGAGGCATCGAACCCAAGAACGGTGTCGTGTCCGAACTGCTGGCCGAAGAAGAACCCATCCGTCTTTTCACTGACCTCAAACGCCTCGCTCAGTGACGTGCCCATCGCGATTCGCGCGTCAGGTCCGTAGAGATCGTCAAGGGGGCTTGGCGCATATGCAAGAGAGGCGTCGCCAGCTTTAGTCTGACGGCCATCGCTCCACTTGACAACGCCCGTCCCCGTGATCGCCGAGGCGTCTGGAAGACCTTGCACCTCTTTGGTGAGATCGAGACCGATCGAGGCAATGCCCCAACTCTCCAGCGTACGCAGCTCACCTTGATCCGTCCGGCCGTTCTGGTTGACGTCCTGCCAGATCCGGAACTCACTCCAGCGTGTGTCGCGGCTATCGATTACACCATCTGTGTTGGTGTCGAAGGCGGCCGCAAGGGCTTCCATGTCCGACGTAGTGCCTGGGGCCCAGCTGGTGAAGGCTAACTCCTTGTCCTGATCGATAACGCCATCGGGACCAGAGGCTCCATTCGAGGCGAGATCGATGACAAGGAATCCATCATTGCTGTCAACCCAAGCGGTACGCTCTCGGATGCCGTCATTGCCTTCCCAATCGAAGGTGGCGTTGCTCTTGGACAGTTCAATAAGATCAATGCCGTCTCCAGCCAAGTCAATCACAACAGGAGCTACAATCGTTCCCCATTGACCGGACGCCAGCTGAACGCGTCCGCTGGTCAGCGTTCCGGCAGAATTGTAATTTCGTATTTCGTACCAGAAATAATATTCATCATCGTGATCCCACTTCTCAGTCGTCCTTGTGTTGTTGTCATACGTATAAGTCTGCTCGTACAGCTTGCCTGAGCTGGTGTATTTACGCTCCAGGATCTTCCAATTGACCCCACTCGTGTAGTCGTAGTCCACGACGGTCTTTCTGCCGTTGTCGTAGTTTACGATCTTGTAGGTCTCCCGACCTGCCGCGTCATAGTCCACGCGTTTGTCTGTCCAGGTCACGCCGCTGGTGTAATCCCAGTCGTAGACCCGCTTGGTGCCGTCGTCATAGGTATTGACGCGATAGGTCTGACGGCCGGCCGTATCGTAGTCGATGCGGTAGTTGCTCCAGTTCACGCCACTGGTGTAATCCCACGCCCAAACCTTCCTGGTCCCGTTATCATAGAGGTAAGTTTGGTTGGTTTGGCGGCCAGCCGCGTCATAGTTGACCTGCCAGTGGCTGAGCTCATAGGCCGTATAGTCCCACCCCCAATCAATCTTGGTGCCATTGTCATACAGGTACGTTTGCGACGTTTGGCGCCCAGCGGCATCGAAGATCTGCCACCAATGGCTGAGTTCATAGGCCGTGTAGTCCCAACCCCAATCGATCCGGGTACCATTGTCATAGACATAGCGCTGCCAAGTCGGGCGGCCAGCAGCATCGTAGTTGGTCTGGGCAGTAGTCCAATCGGCAGTGCCGGCGCGATCCCAGGAAGTGTCGCTCAATGAGCCGTCGTCCCATGTGATACGTTGCCAAGTGGGTTGAGCCGCTGCGTTATGGACGGTCTGGACCGTCCACCATGTCTGAGACCCCGTATGGTCCCAAGACGTATCTGTGAATGTCCGATCGTCCCAAGTGATGCGTTGCCAATACAGTCGATTTGCAAAATCGAAGTTGTTCTGAACAGTCCACCAAGTTTGGACGCCAGCATGATCCCACGTTATTTCAACTGAGTTGCTGTCGTCATAAACGGTTCGCTCCCAGTACATCCTTCCTTGCGTGTCAAACCGGCGCTCCCAAGTTGACCATGAGGCTGCTCCATAATCCCAGCCCCACTCAGTCCTTGTACCATCATCATACCGATATTCTTGCCAAACCGGACGTTCTTTCCAAGTTGTGCTTTCACGCCAGTCGTTGATCCGTTTGTAGCTCGTCCAATTAGCTTGACCATAGTCCCAACCCTCCTCGACACTCGTGTCATCGTTCTCGGTCAGCGTCCTCTGGTCATAGTAGTACTTCTGCCAAGTGAGGCTCCCTGAGGCATTCTTATTGATTTGATAGCGTGCCCAAATCTCTGCGTCGCCAGGATCCCAGCCCCTTTCAACGGTCGAGCCATCGTCATTGGCGAGGATCTCTTTCACTTGGCGGCTGAGGCTGTCCTTGTAGATCTCTCGACGGGCCCAGGTCTCGCTGTTTGCAAGATCCCACGCAGTTAGAATACTACGGTTGTCACTGAACTCCTGAAGTTCGCTCGAAAGCCTCATCTCGCCGTTCATAAGCACGGAGTTTCGAGTAATCCGTGATGACCATTCTTGCTGGGTCGGCGCGGCATAGATCCATTCAATGGTTGTGTCTGTGTTTACGTCATCATTGTGGTAATCGCGAAGTAGCCTCTGTCCCTGCTGGTTGTAGGCTTCTTCATAGGACAACCAATTTTTTGAGCTATCGGTATCCCAGACTTGAATAGTCCGTGACCCATCCTTTTTGAAGACGGACTTGCTGATAAGCCGGTCAGCTGAGTCAAAACTATTGACGTAGAAATTCCAGTTGTTGGTGGAGGTGTCGACGATGAATCCTAATCGCGTCTTAGTACCATCAATCCCGATCAACTCCTTTGTCATTTCCCTATCGTCGCGGACAACCGCGTCGAGCTCCGACTGATGGACAGTCATGTCGGCAAACTCGAAAATTTCGACGTTGGCGAAATCAAACCCATCAGGCGCGCCGGACCGAAGATCATCGATGGTGTAGTACTGCGCACCGGTATCCGATGTTAGCTGGCTCCATAGAATTATTTCGTAGTCGGTTCGATTGCCCGACAGCCGAACTGTATCTGTACCATCCTCGCCATCAAGCACATCGACATCGGGGCCGCCAATCAGGAGGTCGTCGCCGCTGCCACCCTTGAGCGTATCGAGGCCTTGTCCGCCATCAAGCGTGTCGTTACCGTCCCCGCCGTTGAGCTCGTCTCCACCGAGACCGCCGGTCAGGTAATCGTCACCAGTTCCGCCGTGGAGGCGGTCCGAACCTTCGCCTCCATCAAGTGTATCGTTACCATCTTCCCCTAGCAGTTCGTCGTCGCCAGTCCCGCCTAAGAGAACGTCGCCACCCGAGTTCGTGCCATCGCCGGAACCGCCCCAGAGAAGATCATTTCCGTCCCCGCCATAAAGGTGGTCGCCGTCTTCATTTCCATGGAGGGTGTCATCGTCTGATCCTCCTTCGAGTATGTCGCTGCCGAGCCCGCCCCTCAGAATGTCGATGCCAGCTCCGGCATTAAGGCTGTCATTGCCGTTTCCTCCCTGCAGGGCGTCGTTACCTTCGCCGCCTAACAGCGTGTCATTACCATCCTCGCCGTCCAAGTCATCGGCGCCAAGCTCGCCATCAAGCTGGTCGTCGTCGGCGCCACCCCTGAGGAAGTCTTCGCCTTGGCCGCCACTTAGTGTGTCCAGTCCAGCGTCACCATATAGTCGATCGTTGTCCTCTGCGCCGAAGAGACTATCATTTCCGTTGCCGCCAATAAGGGTGTCACTGCCGAGACTCCCATGGAGATTGTCCGAACCGTCGCCGCCATCTAGTGAGTCGGATCCATCATCTCCGAGAAGAGTATCAGTGCCTGCACCACCTACCAGAGTGTCTCTGCCATCGCCGCCGTCGATCTGATCGTCTCCGAGACCGCCAAGAAGCGCATCGTTCCCGACACCACCAGTGATAGTGTCATTTCCATCCTCGCCATCGAGGTCATCATCGCCGTCACCGCCGTCGAGGAGATCGACGTCTACGCCGCCTCGCAACGTATCGGCACCAGTGCCACCGACAAGCGTGTCTGCACCATTGCCGCCACTCAGTGCGTCGCTGTCGTCTCCGCCATCGAGGGAGTCATTTCCGAAGCCGCCGTAAAGTCTATCGAAGCCAGCACCACCTAGAAGGGTGTCACTCCCATCCTCGCCGTGGACGACATCAAGACCATATCCGCCGTCGACAAAGTCCGTCCCATACCCAGCAAAAATTTCGTCGTTGCCTTCTTGGCCATACAAACGATTGTTATGTTCGTTGCCGACAATTCTGTTACCGAGAGCATTACCAGTGCCAGCAATTGCCGCTCCTATCAGTGTAAGATGCTCGACGTCGGCAGTAAGAGTCCAGTCCGCGCTTGAGTAGACCGTGTCAGTGCCCTGCCCTTGCGCCTCTCCAACATAATCAGCAGCACTATCGACGTAGTAGACATCATCTCCTGCGCCTCCATAGAGGCTATCGACACCTGCACCACCATCGATGATGTTGCTCAGGTTGTTCCCATGGATTTGATTATTAAGCTCGTTTCCAGCGCCATAGTATGCGTTGCCAGTCAGAACGAGGGTCTCAATATTCGCAATGAGGGCATAGTCAACTGACGAATAGATGGCATCGAGCCCTTCCCCTACGGATTCGCTAATTAGGTCAGGTGACCCATCGTAGTAGTATAGGTCATTACCTATTCCTCCTGCCAAGGTGTCAAAGCCTTGACCGCCATCCAGAACGTCATCTCCTTCCCCGCCATTGAGGATATCATTGCCTTCATCACCCTGCAGAGTATCGTTGCCGTCGCCGCCAGTGAGGATGTCTTCCTCGCTTCCTCCCAACAGCAGGTCATTGCCGGCATCGCCATAAAGTGCGTCTAGTCCGCTGCTCCCGGTCAGTGTGTCCGAGTCGTTGCCGCCCCAAATGCTATCGTTTCCTATGGCTCCCGAAAGGCTGTCATTTCCATCACCGCCATTAAGGTGATCTGCTCCCTTCCCACCAGTAACGGTGTCAGCCCCACTATCACCGAAGACCGTGTCATTGCCGTCACCGCTGGAAAGTACATCGTTGCCGTCACCGCCTCGAAGTGTATCGTTGCCGGCGTCGCCAAACAGCATGTCGCTCGACAGGCCGCCGTCGATTCGATCAGCTCCCGCACCACCTTGAACGACATCTTTGCCCGCATTGGTTTCTATAACATCGTTCCCAGTACCGCCTGTGACATGGTCATGGCCACCTCCTGTCTCAATTGTGTCTGATCCTTCACCCGCCATGAAGATGAGATTTCTTGACGACAATGAAGTCAGCCGGTCCGCATACTGTGTGCCAACGACTGACTCAAAGCCCGAAGAAGTAAGGGTTAGCGAGACACCTGTACTGCCCTCCAAGATCAAAGTGTCATTCCCACCGCCGCCTTGGACGACATCTTGAGCCTCGGCCACTACCGTGTCGTCTCCGGCGCCTCCGCTCATTGTATCGACGCCGCCGCCACCAATTAGTCGGTCATCGCCCGTGCCGCCGATCAGGTTATCGCTTCCGTCTGCACCAGAGAGCAGGACATTGTTGCTGCTGTAACTAGCATCGAACCAGTCTGTTCCTGCGGATCCTAATGCACCGGAATAGTTACCGTGGTCGAGACGAAGCGAGCTGCTACCACCGGCTGTAGAATTGACAAAGAATTCTCGATCTTCGCCGATAAGTTGGTCGATCCTAAAGCCAGTTGCTGTCGCGACGACCCGCCATTCGTTGGAAGCAAGTTTCAGCGTGACATCCGCAAGGTCGCGCTTCGTACCGTCATTTTTTGTATAGCTCGCATACCCGTGGACTTTAGAACCATCGAATAGCGTTGCGCCTGGCTTGGTACGCGTAAGTGAGAAGGATTTGATACCCCACTCAGATAACGTTTTAAGCTCACCGGTATCAGTGATCGTGTCGCCATCGGTATCGCGCCAAATCTTCAGTTGGTTGAATTTTGTGTCCGCGCTACTGATCTTTCCATCGCGGTTGCTATCATACAGAGTCGCTAAAGCCTCAAGGTCGGTGTCCTTTGCCTCGGTCCAGCCTGAGAAAGCAAACTCCCCAGTATGGGTGACTTTTCCGTCATTGTTTAAGTCGACTACAAGGATTCCATCGTCTTTGCCGACCCACGCAGCAGAGCCTGCGTAACCATCGCCATCCACATCAAGGAACATTGGCTTCCCGGAGAGTGGGTGGATTTCGACTCCATCTCCGTCCAAATCGAAAATGACCGGTGGGATATCTTTTCCCGAGGGCATAGGCGGAGCGATATCGAATCCGCTCCAAATGGTGGACTCGGTGCTAAGCCCTCCGAACCAATCCTTGATAGCTCCTTTCACGCTTTCGTCGACGAGCTCGTCGTAACCCCAGGATACGGCCACGCCGACAACGACACCTGCGACGAGTGCAGCCCCACCGATACCTGATAGTCCAACTGCCCATGCGACCGCAGAGCCAGCTCCCCAAGAAAGGGAGAACCCGATGGTCTCGCTTATCGCCGTTGGAACGGCTTCGCCTTCCGTATATGCTGCCGCAGTTTTCGCTGCAATTTCAACGACGCCTAATGTATTGCCGTACCGGCCAAACATATCGCCAAAAGTTTTAGCAGCAGTGTTAAGGCCCTGTACCCCGCTAAGCTCGCCAGCAGTGACCGCTAGGCCTGTAAATCCTACCGCGCCAAGATCCCAGGCATAGCCACTGTACTCGACAAATTCCCCTACATTGCCGAGGAAACTTCCAATGTTAGAATAGTCGGTCTCATCGTAGCTGAAGTCGAAATCAAAGGCCTCTAGACCAGATATACCTATCGTGCCGATACCGAGCGATCCAAGATCGGGATTGGAAGGGTCATGCTCTGAATCTCCACCACCTCCAGTGTCCCCTCCACCAATGGTGTCGCCACCTACATCTCCGCCAATATCATCGTCGCCAGAGCCGCCGCCGATAGTGTCGCCATCAGTCATATCATCCTGTGTCGGATCATAGTCGTTCAGCATATTCGCCCCCAGTATTTGCCTCAACGGAAACGCTCATCTCGCAGCAAAAGAAGCACTTTCTTCGACTGCATCAGGAACACTAAGAAAAGCAAGACGCATACTTGATAAAATGCTGGCAGTACTAAGTATATACCACGCGATCTATAACTTTGTTGCTCGTAGATGCGCACAAGGTCGACATTTTTTACAATGACGATCAGCAGAAATGCGAAGAAGATGCATATAAGACTAGCTACAATATCAGCAGCTATTCCTTTGAAGTAAGAGCTACCCTTCCCCTGCGACAAATAAATATAGTAGTCCAGTGTAAGCTTCTTAACAGTAATCAAACCAAGCACAGCTAAAATCAGAGAAAATGTTAATGAACTCAAGGTTCCGAAATATACATATGCTGCCCTGAATTCACTCATTGACATTACTAGATGATTTACCAAATTCTTTATTGGCAGAGAAAAGAACCCAATCAAGCTCAAACCAGAATTGTATAGGTAGCTTCCGCTGCCATCCATATAGCTTGCGGCGAAATAAGATAAAAGGATAGTTGTAACGTAAGATAATATAATTAAAGGCATTACGAGCCGAAGAGCTCGCTTTACACCTAAAGCTGCTTGCATCTCCGATGGACTTAACTTTATTGTCTCGATATTATTCATTGGATCTACATCCTATAATTTGATGGTTTTGATTGCTTCCGTTCAATTTATATTCCTCAGGCAAATTCATTGCGGTCTAACGATCAGAGGAGTCGATTCTTAGAGGCATCACATCTCGCCACATCGTTGACGCTTTTTCAACACATCTAGGACATTAGTCTTTAGGTTAAATGCTTTGGAGTCGTGCAGGTCGTGTGACTTGGCGGTGCTTGAGTGCATGGCACGCGACTTCATCTTCAACCCGATTTAAAGTGGTATTGAGCGCCCCGTCGACGTCTCCGGGACACATGCCGACAATTCACAAAAGAGCGGCCGTGGCCAAGCACGAGCGGAAAACGGTTCCTGCGTGCGCCAAGGATGACTGCCAAGGCTCGTGGAGGGTAGTTTGCCAGAACCCGAGGCAGGATCCATCTCGTAGCTAGGAAAGGAGCGGATGTCGCTGCTGATGGTCCGATCGAGATGCTTCAAAGCCAGCGGCTGACATCAAAAGCCTATAGTTGCCGATCTCCAGACCAAGGACATCATATCCCTCCGGCAGATTGCGGCCGCCCTGAATGAGAGACACATCAAGACGTCCCGGGGCAAGGACTGGACGCCCACGCAGGTGATGCGGGTAATGGGGCAAGCCTAAGTACTGCGATGAAAGAGCAGATTGGAACTGCTCACTAAACGACGAGGTTGGCTGGAGGGGCTTTGACATAGGAGGTCAGCATGGTTGGCCTTGTCATCTTGAGTTCCGCCTTACTAGCTCTTCTCACCACCCCGGTATTAGCTGGGCCGTGCACCCAGCGGCTGGCTGAACTGGAGAAGGCTATCACTGCACGGCAGGAGGGAGCCGGACCGCCTCTGGCTGATCCAAAGGCCACGGGATCGACGACCGAACCTGGCTCAGGTGCCAATGTCACCGCTCACATGCATGATGCGAACCAGGCCATGCAAATGATCCAGCAGGCGAAGCAGCTTGATCAGCAGGGCAAGGAAGCCGAGTGCATGGATGTGGCACAGAAAGTCGGTGCCATGGCACCGCCCGCGACAAGATAGGCAACGGTGAAATGGATTGGGTCGCTTTGTGATAGCAGGCAAATAGTTGGGAGTCTCACCCATGAAAAAGCCCCGTCCGGATTGATCTGAACGGGGGTCTAAGGGGGTGGAGGTGGTGCAAGATAGGGATGCACAAGGGGAATGCGGGGATCCCTCCACGTCTGGATAACGGCTGCCTCGGGGGATGGTTTCACCTTCGCCAAGCGGCGGAGGAAAGCCGTCTCGAGAGCTCCGGGGTGTTCCCCTACTCCCTGCTGGTGTCCAATAATCTCAATCTCCCTACAACATATCTGACGGTTGATCTGCTGGGCTGTTGAGGGATTGGGTGAGGCTAGGGAGAGGGCAGTACATCCGTGCCCGTCCCTGTCCCTTTGGCCATGCGGCCACAGTCGTGGATCTATCGGCTCCGAGTGACAATGCCATGACGCATTGCGGCGGGTTGGAAGGAGTGCCGTAGTGGTTTCCCTTTGATGCTACGACCCTTGAAAGGCCGCTTGTCCTCACACGACGTCGAGGAGAAGGGCTACCTCGGCCGATGTCGGGTTCTCACACTTACTGCAATCGATCAGGACGGAAACCGTGACTGTATTCCCTATGGAATGTGGCTTCATCGGTCGGATCTGAGCGCAGTCCAAATCCATTCGAGCCTTCGCTTCCTCAAGCTGGTTCACAAGCTCCCGCTCTACATTTCTGGCGTCATGCCAGTGTTTGGTGGTTCGCGTCGCGAACGCCATTTGATCCCTCACCTGCGATTATATGGCTGAGCTTACGTGTGACTCAGTGCGAGCATTTCAATCCTCGCGACCATCGGTGCTAGGTGGTGAGTGGGACCTCGCACCAGCAACACCGCATAGTGTTGTCAGGTGACTAGGCTGGTTTCACTGCGGCAACAGTCTCTTAACCTTTGAAGCTTGCCCACTGTAGCCAGGGGCACTCTTCGCACTATTGAACGAAGTAGCGAGACAGCATCTAAAAGGGCGGTTACACACATTACAAAGCGATGTAACCACTAACTTATTGATTTTATTGCGGTTACAAGGGTTACAGCGGTTACAAGCAAAAAACTCACCGTCAGAGCGAAGCTGACAGCATACGTCTCAGCCGCCTTGGCTCTCACAGAGACTTTGCCATAGTGCCGTAAGCAAAACCCGCAGTTCTGCTGGCCAATAGGCTCAGAACTTTTGGTTCTCTACTCTTAAGTGCTTTTCCATCAACTTTAGTCTCACCGATATATCGCCATATATATATGCGGTAGTTCGCATCGGATCAAGTTTAACACTGCGTTCGCGGATGGATCTCTCAATTAAATACAGACTCAATTAATCTGCTTTCGGCGCAAGTTTTCTGCAGTTTCACACCTGCAAGGCTCACCCAGCGGCCGCTTCGATGGCCTCCATGTCCTCGTCGGAGAGGCCGACATGGTGGCCGATCTCGTGGACCAGCACATGGGTGACGATGTGCCCGAGGCTCTCCTCGTGCTCGGCCCAATAATCGAGGATCGGCCGTCGATACAGCCAGACCATGTTGGGGAACTGGCCGGTCTGCATCTGGCCGCCCCCCTGCGCGAGGCCGATGCCGCGGAAGAGGCCGAGGAGATCGAAGGGCGTCTCGCAACCCATCTCGGTCATCGTCTCGTCGTCGGGGAAATCCTCGACCCGGATCACCACGCCCTCGCAGAGCCGCCGGAACGCCTCCGGCAGGCGCGCATAGGCGTCCTGCGCCAGGGCTTCGAGATCGTCGAGGCTGGGGGCTTGGAGATTGGCCAGGGCCGTCATGGGTCAGAGGATCCTCAGCTGGACCAGGAGCCAGATGGCCAGAACGACGACGCCCACGAGCGACAGGGTGCGGCCGATGCGCCGGCCCCAGAGCTCGACCGGGTCGGTGCCGCCGTCCTCGGCCGTCCCGATAGCGTCCTTGCCGCCGAAATGGTCGCCCGCCCGGCGGCCCATGCGGGCGAGCGCCGACGCGCCGAGGGTGTCCGAATCCCGCTGGACGCGCTCCAGCGCCTCGCGCGCCGCGTCGGCGTCGCGGGCTTCCCGGTCCCGATCGGTCATGAAACCCTCCTCGCAGCCTTTACCGTTGCTTTACCATGGCGACTCAATGGCGACTTCGCAACGGAACGCCTGGCCCGCTTGGCCGTTAACAGGCCCGGAACAACACAAGCTCACGAGGCAACAATGCGTAAAGTGTTTGGTATCCTGGCTGCGGCCGGGCTGGTGGTTCTCGGCGCCGGTGCGGCGTCGGCGCAGGGCGTCGACGTGCGGATCGGCCCGTCGGGCGTGCGCGTGGCGCAGGAGCGGCATTACGGCCACGGCTATCGCGAGCGCGTGGTCGAGCGCCGCGTGGTGCGCCCGGCCCGGACCCGGACCGTGTGCCGCACGGTGATGGAGGAGCGCGTCCGCCCGAGCGGCGTGGTGGTCCGCCGTCCGGTCGAGCGCTGCCGCCAGATCGTGGCCGGCGGCCGCCGGGTCTATGTGGACTAAGCCCACACGCCCTTAGCATGAAAAAGGCCGCGGCTTGCAGGAGCCGCGGCCTTTTTCATGCGTCTGAGGCTGCCAATCAGCCGAAGGTGCGGATGTCCACGAACCGGCCCGCGATCGCCGCCGCCGCCGCCATGGCGGGCGAGACCAGGTGGGTGCGGCCCTTGAAGCCCTGGCGCCCCTCGAAGTTGCGGTTCGACGTGGAGGCGCAGCGCTCGTGGGGCGCGAGCCGGTCGGCGTTCATGGCCAGGCACATGGAGCAGCCGGGCTCGCGCCAGTCGAAGCCGGCCTCCCTGAAGATCCTGTCGAGCCCTTCGGCCTCCGCCTGCATCTTCACGATGCCGGAGCCGGGCACGATCATGGCGCTGACGCTCTCGGCCACGCGCCGGCCCTCGACCACCTTGGCCACTTCGCGCAGATCCTCGATGCGGCCGTTGGTGCAGGAGCCGATGAAGACCCGGTCGAGGGCGATGTCGGTGATCTTCGTTCCCGGCGTCAGGCCCATATATTCGAGCGCCCGCCACTTGGAGCGGCGCTTGTTCTCGTCCTGGATGTCGTCCGGGTTCGGCACCACGCCGGCGATCGACACCACGTCCTCCGGGCTCGTGCCCCAGGTGACGATGGGCGGCAGGTTCGCCGCGTCGAGACGGATCTCGGTGTCGAAGAACGCGCCCTCGTCGGTGCGCAGGGAATCCCAGTACCGCACGGCCGCGTCCCAGGCCTCGCCCTTGGGGGCCTTGGGGCGGTCCTTCAGGTAGGCATAGGTCTTCTCGTCGGGCGCCACCATGCCGGCCCGGGCCCCGCCCTCGATCGACATGTTGCAGATCGTCATGCGGCCTTCCATCGACAGGGACCGGATGGCCTCGCCGGCATATTCGATCACGTGGCCGGTGCCGCCGGCGGTGCCGATCTCGCCGATGATGGCCAGGATGATGTCCTTCGCGGTGACGCCTGCGGGCAGCTGCCCGTCCACGGTCACGCGCATGTTCTTGGCCTTCTTCTGGATCAGCGTCTGGGTGGCGAGCACGTGCTCGACCTCCGAGGTGCCGATGCCGTGGGCGAGCGACCCGAAGGCCCCGTGGGTGGAGGTGTGGCTGTCGCCGCACACGATGGTCATGCCGGGCAGGGTGAAGCCCTGTTCCGGGCCCACCACGTGGACGATGCCCTGACGGGTGTCGAGCTCGTTGTAGTACTCGACGCCGAAATCCTTGGCGTTCTGGGCCAGCGCCGCCACCTGGGTGGCGGCTTCGGGATCCTCGATGCCGTGCGAGCGGTCGGAGGTCGGCACGTTGTGATCGACCACCGCCAGGGTCTTCTGCGGCTGGCGCACCGCGCGGCCGGTCATGCGCAGACCCTCGAAGGCCTGCGGGCTCGTCACTTCATGGACCAGGTGGCGGTCGATGTAGAGAAGGCACGTTCCGTCATCCTGCTGATCGACGACGTGGTCGTCCCAGATCTTGTCGTAGAGGGTGCGGGCTTTGGCCATGGTTCTCTTCCAGCGGTCGAAAAATAACGGTTCGGCGTGTTTAGCGGGCCGGCGCCCGGACGGGAAGATGTCCTGAGCGCACACCGCCTTGAAACGATCGCATAGCAGACGGCATTCATGACGCAATTATATTTTTGTCGTGTTGGCCTGCCGCCAAGCCTGGATCGTCAGCAAAAAGGCGCGGGTTGAGCCGCGCCTTTGCAAATTCCGAAGAGGGAGGCGAGAGCCTTACTCGGCCGCAGCCGGGGTCTCGGTCTTCTTCTCGACGCGCTCGGCGATACGGGCCGACTTGCCGCGACGGTCGCGCAGGTAGTACAGCTTGGCGCGACGGACGGCGCCGCGGCGCACGACCTTGATGGACTCGACCAGCGGCGAGTAGAGCGGGAACACGCGCTCGACACCTTCGCCGTAGGAGATCTTGCGGACCGTGAAGCTCTCGTGGAGGCCGCCGCCGGAGCGGGCGATGCAGACGCCCTCATAGGCCTGCACGCGGGTGCGCTCGCCTTCCTTCACCTTCACGTTGACGATCACCGTGTCGCCGGGCTGGAAGTCCGGAATAGTCTTGGCGAGCTTGGCGATCTGCTCCTGCTCGAGCTGCTGAATGAGGTTCATCGTAATACTCCTGCCGTTGCGTGGCCCTGAGCGATCTCAAAACCCGCGGGATTTCGGCGTCCTGTTTTAAGTTGAGGCCGCGCCTATACAGGAGTTTCGCGGGATTGTCGAGCCTCTCGCATCGGCGGCCGGGGCTCCCGTTCCACTCTCCCCGACATCACGGGCTCGTCCCGGTGATCCTGATCCGAGAAGCGCCGCGATGTTCCGATCGAGATGGCCGGGACAAGCCCGGCCATGACGTGATGGAAAAGCACGCGCACCAAGGGCTCAAACCGATGGAGCAGGCGCGACCCCGGCGAACAGATATCGCTCGAACCAGTTGGGAAACGTCCGCACCAGAGCCTTCGGCCCTTCCACCTGGAACCCCATTCTCTGCGCCTCGGCGAATGTCGCGTCACCCCGCCACCAGGCGATCAGCGCCGGCAGGCGGGCTCGGACGCAGAGAGGCTCCGGAAAGCCCGGATTCTGGGTGCAGAACGAGACCTCGGCCTCCTTCAGGAGCAGGAAGCGCGGCTGGCGCTGCCCCTCGATCTCGAAGCGGACGACGAGGGGCTCGGGCGGGAGAGCATGGATGCGGACCCGCCGCTGCATGTCGACGAGGAGCGGTTCGAGGTCGAGATCCTCGTCCTCGGCCCGCCGCGGCAGCCAGCGCTGGCCCCAGGTGCCGAGCGCGCCGACGATCCCCATCAGCTCGCGGCCCGAATCGGTGAGCGCATATTCCGGTCCGTGCTCGCCCTCGACGCGCGAGACCGCTCCGACATGCACCAGATCCTGCAGGCGCTCGGACAGCATGGTGCGGGAAATACGCGGGATGCCCCGGCGGATGTCGTTGAAGCGCCGGCTGCCGCACAGGAGTTCGCGCACCACGAGAAGGGTCCAGCGCCCGCCGATGGCCTCATGGGCTCGCGCCACGGAACAGAATTGACCGTAATCTGCCATGGGTGAAGCGCTACCATGCCCGGGCACGCGGCAGAAGTCCGGATTCCGGACCTGACACAATGCCCAGCCTGACCTATCGAGGCGGGAGTTTCCCGGATGATCCCATGACCGCACCACCCCGCACCATCCTCGACCGCATCGGCAACACGTCCTTGATCGCCCTGCGGCATGTCAGGCCCGCCCGCGGCGCCCGCATCCTCCTGAAGCTGGAAAACGAGAACCCCACGGGCAGCATGAAGGACCGGATGGCGCTCGCCATGATTGAGGCGGCGGAAGCCGACGGGCGCCTGAAGCCGGGCGGCCCGGTGGTCGAATATACCGGGGGCAGCACGGGCGTCTCGCTGTCGCTGGTCTGCGCCGTGAAGGGCTACCCGCTCGACATCGTGACGTCCGATGCGTTCAGCAGGGAGAAGCTCGATCACATGCGGCTTCTCGGGGCGGCCCTGCACATTGTCGAAAGCGATGGCGGGCGCATGACCGAGGCGCTGACGAAGGCCATGATCGCCCAGGCCGGAATCATCGCGCAGGCGAAGGGCTCGTTCTGGACCGACCAGATGAAGAACCGGGACCAGATTGCCGCCTATCACCGGATGGCCGACGAGATCTGGCGGCAGACGGACGGCCGGATCGACGGCTTCGTCCAGAGCGTCGGAACGGCCGCGTCCCTGCGCGGCATCGCGGAACGCCTTCGGCACCATTCCGATGCTCTGACCATCGTGGCAGTGGAGCCGGCGGAATCGCCCGTCCTGTCGGGCGGCCCGTCCGGGGCGCACAGGATTGACGGGATCGGCGCCGGCTACGTGGTGCCGCTCTGGCAGGACGGCATTGCCGACGAGATCGACCGCGTCTCGACCGAGGAGGCCACCGCCATGGCGTTCCGGCTCGCCCGCGAGGAGGGCCTGTTCGCCGGAACGTCCACGGGCGCCAACGTCATCGCGGCCCTGCGCCTCGCCGAACGGCTGGGCCCCGACGCCACGGTGGTCACCGTGATGTGCGACACCGGGATGAAGTATCTGAAGACCTTTGGGGCGGCGCTTGCGGCGGATGCCTGACGCGCGCGGCGATCACACGCGCTCCAGGAACTCCACGATGATGCCATCGGGGTCTTTGCAGAACGCCACCTTGCGGATCAGTTCCGCATTCGCCGCCTTGCGCGGCGCGACGGTGAACGCCACGCCGGCCGCGCGGAGCGTCTCGTAGACCGCCTCGACGTCCTCGACCCGGAACGTGATGTGGCGGATGCCGGCCTCCGTGACGGGCACCTCGCGCGCCGGCGTCTCGATCGATGCGGCCGGCTCGACGATCTCGAGCATGACGCCGCCGGTCTCGAGAAACGCGATGCGTCCGCCCTCCCCGGTGCGCTTGATAAGAATCTCCTTCAGGCCGAGCAGCCCGCTATAGAACGCGATGGTCCTGTCGAGATCGCTGCTCGTCATCCCGACATGCTCGAAACCCTGCACCACGCCCGCGTCTCCCGTTCATCGCCTGAAGGACTTCGGGCGAAGCGGAGCACAGATGGTGCGCGGTTGCAATGCGACCGTGCCGCGACCCGGCCGCATGCGGAAAAGTGAGCGCGTGGCTCTACTTGGTGGCCGGCGGAGCCGTGGCGCCGATCCGGCCGACCATGTCCATGCATTCGGCCTCTTTGCCCTGCTGATCGAGCTGCTTGGCCTGTTGGATCATCTGCATGGACTGGTTATGGCTCTGGCTCTGTCCCGTGACGTTCGCCCCCGGCCCTTGGCCCGGGGTTGAGCCCTGCGTGGCGGACCCTGTGGTCGCGGGCGCGTCCAGGGTCGGGCCTGCGCCCTCCTGCCTGGCCGAGATGGATTTCTCCAGATCGGCGAGCCGCTGCGTGCAGGGTCCCGCGAAGACGGGACCGGCGAGGATGACGGCAAAGGTCGTGCTGAGGAGAAGGCGGCTGACCATATCGACCTCCTTTGATCGAGGTGCCGCCCTTTAAACCCCCGGCCGTGTCCGGCGTTCCGCATCGGGCCGATGCTGGAGCATCGGCCCCGAAAGTGGAATGCACTTTTGGGATCCATCCGATGCTCTGCACCTCGAAGAGCGCATCGTCCGGGACCGCACGACGCGCTAGCGCTCCAGTAGATCCGGCCGGCGCTCGCGCGTGATCCGCTCCGATTCCTCGCGACGCCAGCGCTCGATCAGGGCGTGGTTGCCGGAGAGCAGCACGTCCGGAATCGGCCGTCCCTCCCACTCGCGAGGCCGCGTGTAATGCGGATATTCGAGACGATTCGACTCGAAGCTCTCCTCGGTGCCGGAAGCCTCCTTGCCCATGACGCCGGGCAACAGCCGCACGCAGGCGTCGAGCACGATCATCGCGGCCATCTCGCCGCCGGAGAGCACGTAGTCGCCGATGGAGACTTCCGTCAGGCCGCGGGCCTCGATCACGCGCTCGTCCACGCCCTCGAAGCGCCCGCACACGACGACGACGCCGGGACCGGCCGCGAGCTCACGGACATGGGATTGCGTCAGAGGCCGGCCGCGTGGGCTCATGAGCAGCTTCGGGCGCGGATCGTCGGCCGGAACGTTGGCGTCGATCGCGGCGGCCAGCACGTCGCAGCGGATCACCATCCCGGGACCGCCGCCGGCCGGGCTGTCGTCGACCGTGCGATGACGGCCGAGGCCGTGGTCGCGGATGTTCCTCGCCGCAAGCGACCAGACGCCGCGCGCGAGCGCATCGCCCGACAGGGACATCCCGAGGGGGCCAGGGAACATGTCGGGATAGAGAGTCAGGACGGTGGCGGAAAAACTCACGCCTCGTCCTCGGGTGCGGATTTGGCCGGCTCGAACAGGTCGTCCGGCGGCACGGCCACGATACGCTTGCCCGCGACGTCCACCACCGGCACGAAGGCCTTGGTGAACGGCAGGAAAGCGGTCGGACCCTTGTGCGCCGGTGCGATCTCGAGAAGATCGCCGCCGCCGTAATTGGGCACGTCGATCACGGTGCCGATCACGTCGCCCGCTTCGGTTTGGACCGACAGACCAATCAGGTCGGCGAGCAGGAATTCGTCGTCCTCATCGGGCGGCGGAAGCTTGTCGCGCTCGACGAAAAGCTGCACGCGGTTGAGCGCCTCGGCGGCCTCGCGCGTGGTCACCCGGTCGACGACCGCGATGAGAAGATCGGGCGCGCCGCCGGGGGCGGGCCGCACGGACTTGAGAGAGAAGGTTTGGCCGTCGCCGGCGATCAGGGGCCTGTAGCCGGCGATCGCCTGCGGGGCGCCCGTATGGGATTTCAGCCGCACCTCGCCTTTCAGGCCATGGGCGCGACCGAACTCGCCCACGAGGACGAGATCGTCCCGAACGGGCGCAGGTTTCGGCTCTTCGCGGCGGGGAAGAGGTTTGGACGAGGGAGCCTGCGCGACCTTGGCTCGGTTGACGCCGGCACCCCCACCCCGGTCTTTTTCCAGTCCGGAAAAAGGCGAAGTGGAGCGCTGGTTGGAGCGCTCCTTCTTCATGGTGCTTACGCAGCCTCGCCTTCGCCGGCGGCAGCCGCGGCCGCCTTGGCGTCGGCGCGCTCCTGGGCCTTCTTGCCCGGGACGGCCTTCTGCGGGTTGTTGCGGGCCGGACGCTTCAGGAGGCCGGCGGCATCGAGGAAGCGCAGGACGCGGTCGGTCGGCTGGGCGCCCTTGGCGAGCCAGGCCTGGACCTTCTCGGTCTCGAGAACGACGCGGCCGGCATCGTCCTTCGGCTTCATCGGGTCGTAGGTGCCGACCTTCTCGATGAAGCGGCCATCGCGCGGGGAGCGCGAGTCGGCGACGACGATGCGGTAGTAGGGACGCTTCTTCGCACCACCACGGGTGAGACGGATCTTCAGGGACATGGGAAACTCCTTTTGGTGTCCTGTGATCAAACTTCTTCCGATGCCATTCCCGCCTGGGCGGGGCTGACGAAACCTATTTCTTCTTCCCGAACGGGAAGCCGCCGATGCCGGGCAGGCCCGGGATCTTAGCCCCGCCCAGACCCGGCAGGCCGGGCATGCCCTTGGGCATGGCCGGAAGGCCGCCGGCGCCGCCCGGGAAATCGGGCAGCTTGCCGCCCATCTGCTTCTGCAGCGCCTCGATCTGCTCCGGCGTCGGCTGGGGCATGCCGCCTCCGCCGAGCCCGAACATCTTGCCGAGCGCTCCCGCCATGCCCTTGCCCTTGCCGCCGCCCATCATCTTCATGACGTCGGCCATCTGGCGGTGCATCTTCAGGAGCTTGTTGATCTCCTCGACCTTGGCGCCGGCGCCGGCCGCGATGCGCTTCTTGCGCGAGGCCTTGAGGATGTCCGGGTTGCGGCGCTCGGCCGGGGTCATGGAATCGATGATGGCGCGCTGGCGCTTGATGATCCGGTCGTCGAGATTGGCGTTCTCGAGCTGCGACTTCATCTTGGCCACGCCCGGCAGCATGCCGAGCATGCCGTTCAGGCCGCCGATCTTCTCCATCTGGGCGAGCTGGTCGCGCAGGTCCTCCAGGTCGAACTTGCCCTTGCGCATCTTCTCGGCCATGCGCTGGGCCTGCGCCTGGTCGAAGTTCTCGGCGGCCTTTTCGACCAGCGAGACGATGTCGCCCATGCCGAGGATGCGGTTGGCGACGCGGCTCGGGTGGAATTCCTCGAGTGCATCGACCTTTTCGCCCGTGCCGATGAGCTTGATCGGCTTGCCGGTGACGGCGCGCATGGACAAGGCCGCGCCGCCGCGGGCGTCGCCGTCCATCCTGGTGAGCACGATGCCCGTAACGCCGAGGCGCTGATCGAAGGCACGGGCGGTGTTGACCGCGTCCTGGCCGGTGAGCGCGTCGGCCACGAGAAGAACCTCGTGCGGGCCGGTGGCGGCGCGCACCTCGGCGGCCTCCACCATGAGCGCCTCGTCGACGGTCACGCGGCCGGCCGTGTCGAGCATCACCACGTCGTAGCCGCCGAGACGGGCGGCCTCCATGGCGCGGCGGGCGATCTGCACGGCCGACTGGCCGGCCACGATCGGCAGGGTGTCGACGTCGACCTGCTTGCCGAGCACGGCGAGCTGTTCCATGGCGGCCGGGCGGCGGGTGTCGAGCGAGGCCATGAGCACGCGACGGTTCTCGCGGTCCTTCAGGCGCCGTGCGATCTTGGCCGTGGTGGTCGTCTTGCCCGAGCCCTGGAGGCCGACCATGAGGATGCCGACGGGCGGAACCGCGTTGAGGTCGATGATTTCCGCATCCGAGCCCAGCATCTCCACGAGCTGGTCGTGGACGATCTTGACCACCTGCTGGCCCGGAGAGACGGACTTGACCACCTCGGCGCCGACCGCCCGGGAGCGCACCTTGTCGGTGAAGGAGCGCACCACCTCGAGGGCCACGTCGGCCTCGAGCAGGGCGCGGCGGACCTCACGCAGGGCCGCGTTGACGTCCTCCTCGGTGAGCGCGCCGCGGCGCGTCAGCGAGTCGAGGATGGTGGAAAGCTTCTCGGAAAGGCCTTCGAACATGATCACTCAATTCCTTTTGCGATGAGAGGTACATCGCTCTTCGCAAGGGCCTTTTCAAAGTGGTCGATCGCCGCCTTGAACTTGTCGCGGCAGCCGGGATTGCAGAATCCGACCACCTCGCCGCGATAGAGGGTGAGCGAATCCGCCGCGATCGGCTTCCCCGACCACGGGCAGGTCTCGTTGACCGCGTCCTCGATGCGCAATGCGTCGTCCGACATCCGTTCATCCTCATGCGTCGTGATCCGGCGAGTGCGGTCATGACGGCGTAAAGCAAACCCAAGGAGAAACGCGCCCGAGGGCGCATCGCGCTGTCGGACGTTGACCTCCAGCCTCGCGGGCTGGTCGGCGGCTCAGAAGGGCTCGCACTACAGATTTGCGGTCAGCCCCTAAGGGGAAAAGACCAAGAAGTCAAGGAAAAGGCAGACGATGGAGGATCTTGAGGCTTCGATCGGCTGTCCTCCGGGATCACGCGAAGGCGAGTGTCCCTTCGCCACCAGCATGGGCCCGGCCATGACGCGGCGGATGGTCCGGTGGAACGGCACCGGGACCTCTTGCCGATCAGGCCCGCCGTCCCCACGCTTAAAGCTTCGCCGAGGATTCCTGCTTCCATGAACCGCCGCACCCTTCTCAAAGTCCTTGGGCTTCCTGTCGTGGCCGCAACCGGAGCCCTGGGCTGGATGACCGCCGCCCGGGCGACGAACCGCTATTACCAGGGGCCGGTCACCGACCATTTCGACGGGGTCCGGTTCTTCCTGGCGAACCAGCCGCAGGACAAAGGCTTCCTGGAGCTGGCCCGCTGGCAGCTCGGCGGCGGGCGCAAGGACTGGCCGGACAGCTTCCCGAGCCCGTTCCGGGACAAGCCCCCGGCCGAGGTGCGGGACCTGCGCTCGACCCTGATCGGCCACGCCTCGTTCCTGATCCAGGTAGCAGGGCTCAACATCCTGACCGATCCGGTGTTCTCGGAGCGCGCGAGCCCGGTCTCCTTCGCCGGGCCCAAGCGGGTCAACCCGCCGGGCATCGCCTTCGACGACCTGCCGCAGATCCATGCGGTGCTGATCACGCACAACCATTACGACCATCTCGACACGGACACCCTCGGCCGCCTCTGGCAGCGGTACCGCCCGACAGTGGTCGCGCCGCTCGGCAACGATGCGGTGATCCGGGCCGAGCACCCGGAGATCCCCGTGGAGACCCGGGATTGGGGCGGATCCTTCGATCTGGGGAACGGCGTCACGGCCCATGTCGAGCCCGCCTACCATTGGTCGGCGCGGGGCATCAACGACCGGCGCATGGCGCTCTGGTGCGCCTATGTGCTGACCACGCCGGCCGGCACGGTCTACCACGTCGGCGATACCGGCTTCGGCGACGGAAAAATCTTCCGGGCCGTGCGCGAGCGCTTCGGCAGGCCACGCCTCGCCCATCTGCCCATCGGGGCCTATGAGCCGCGCTGGTTCATGGAGCCGCAGCACATGAACCCGGAGGATGCCGTGAAGGTGCTGGAGATCATCGAGGCCGAGCAGGCGCTGGGCCACCATTGGGGCACGTTCCGGCTCACCAACGAAGGCGTCGACGAGCCGCCGCAGGAACTGGCGGCCGCCCTCCAGGTGGCCGAGATCCCGGAGGCCCGGTTCAGGCCGTTGCGGCCGGGCGAGGCGTGGACCCCGTCAGCCTGAGGATCGGCGCTTCGAGCCCCTGCGGATCCTCCGCGAGGCAGGCCGCGCCCGCGTCCAGCAGCTCTTGCCGGGACCCGTAACCCCAGGTGACGCCGATGGCCGTGATGCCATTGGCCCTGGCCCCGAAGACGTCGTGCTCCCGGTCGCCGATCATGACGGCTCGAGCCGGATCGAAGCGCTCCTGCTCGACGAGGTGCCGGATGAGATCCCGCTTGTCGGCATTCCGGTTGTCGAGCTCGGAGCCGTAGATCGCGGTCAAGAACCGCGAGAGATCGAAATGGTCGAGGATCCGCCGCGCATAGACATGCGGCTTCGAGGTCGCGACGAAGAGGCGGACATCCTTCTCCCGAAGATCCTGGAGCAGATCCGGGATGCCGGCATAGACCTCGTTCTCGAACAGGCCGACGTCGCTGAACCGCTCCCGGTAGAGGCGCAGGGCCTCCGGGGCGTCCCCCGCTCCGCCCAGCAGCTTGGCGAAGCTTGCGATCAGCGGCGGGCCGATCATCCAGGTGAGGTCGTCGACGGCCGGGATGGGCTGTCCGAGCCGCTCGAGGGCGTATTGGATCGACCGGGTGATGCCCGTTTTCGGGTCGGTCAGAGTCCCGTCGAGGTCGAAGAGCGCGATCACTCCTTGGGCTGAACGTAGATGTTCACCTCGAAATTGGTGTCCTGCGAATCGGTGAAATCGCTCACGTATTCCTCGATGAACGCGTCCTTGGCGACGATCTCCTTGATGTCGAGATAGGCCGTGATCGTCTCGTAGGTGCCGTCGATCTCGTCATAGGCGTCCTTGTGCACGAAGCGGAAGGACTTGCCCTCCGGCGTCTTGCCGAACTTGATCTCGGGCGTGAGCTCGGTCTTGCCCTCCGGCACCCGGGCGATCGGCACCATCGCGTCGTACTTGAAACCGTCGTCGTCGGTGTCGACGAAGATCGTTACCGGCCGGCCCGCCGGCGCGATCCCGGCCTTCTTCAGCTCACCGTCGATCTTGGCGAAGGCATTTTTCAGATTGGTGAAGGCATCGTCCCAGGTGCTGGTGCCCGAGAGCACCACCGTGGGCTTCGACACCAGGACGCCCTCCTCCACACCGGACGGATCGCTCGGATTCGGGAACAGGGTCGTGCGGCCCGCCTCCTGGGCGGGCGCAGGCGTGGCGGGCGCGGGGGTGACCGGCGTCTGTGCGCCCTGCGCCTGCGGCACAGCTGGAGAAGGGGCCGGAGCGGCAGGAGCGGCCGGCGTCTCCGTGGCGGCCGGGGGGCTTGCCGGCGGGGGCGTCTGCGCGAGGGCGACGCCTGAGCAAAGGGCGAAAACGAGGAGAAGACCTGAAGAGCGCAGCCGCATGAGAAGGACGCCTTACCCGCGAATCAAGAAGAGAGACGGTGCAGCACCATAGGGGTGTTTTGTTGCAGCGGCGAGGCTGTCCGCGAGCTTCCATGGAGGACGGATTGCAGCAGGCCATCCCCTCATAAGCTGCACAAAAAATCCTCTGGCCGGGAGCCCCGGTCACTCTCGCAACGTCATGCCCTTGGCCTATGCTCAAGCCCCCGTTCGTCTCCGTCGAGGCTGCTCCAGGAATGGAAGACTTTCTGATCTTTGCGCTGATCGGCTTCGGAGCCCAGCTCGTCGACGGGGCGCTCGGCATGGCGTTCGGGGTGCTGTCGACCACGAGCCTTCTCGCCTTCGGCGTGCCGCCCGCCACGGCCAGTGCCGTGACTCACGTGACGGAAATCTTCACCACCGCGGCCTCGGGCGCCTCGCACGTGCTCCACCGCAACGTGAACTGGCGCCTCGTGGCCCGACTCGCGCCGGCCGGCATGCTCGGCGGAGCCGTCGGGGCCTTCATCCTGTCCAGCATCGACGCGAAGACGATCCAGCCCCTGGTGTCCGCCTACCTGATGGCGATCGGCCTCTACATCACGTTCAAGGCGTTCCGCCCGCTCTGGCCCCGGGAGGTCCGGGACTGGATGGTGCCGTGGATCGGCGCCGGCGGTGGTCTGCTCGACGCCATGGGGGGCGGCGGCTGGGGGCCGGTCGTCACGAGCTCGCTGATCGGGCGCGGCCATGCCCCCCGGCAGGTGATCGGCTCCGCGAACCTGACGGAGTTCCTCGTCACATCCGTGGTGTCCGCCACCTTCATCCTCAACCTGGGCTGGTCGGAGCTGAGTTCGGCCGCAGGCCTCATCGTGGGCGGTGTGCTGGCGGCCCCGTTGGGCGGATTCGTGGTCAGCCGGGTGCCGACCCGGCCCCTGATGGTCGCGGTCGGCCTGCTCATCGTGGCGACCAGCATCCCCCGGATCGTGCAGGCCTTCTAGACGATATTGCCGCAGAATTGCCCAGACGCGCGCGACCCCTCTCGCGGTTTCGGGCATTTTGAGCCATATACGCCCCCATGAGTGCCCTTTCGAACAGCCGCTTCCTGAAAATGAACGGTCTCGGCAACGAGATCACCGTGCTCGACCTGCGCGGCTCCGCCCATCGCGTGAGCGCGTCGGAAGCGCGCGCCATCGCGGCCGACCCGCGCTCGCGCTTCGATCAGCTGATGGTGCTGCACGATCCGGTGACGCCGGGCACCGACGCCTATATGCGGATCTACAACACGGACGGCTCGGAATCCGGTGCCTGCGGCAACGGCACCCGCTGCGTCGCCTGGGCGATGACGACGGATCCGATCATGAGCCGCCCGGTCGAGGGTGACCTGGTGCTGGAAACCAAGGCCGGGCTGCTGCCGGTGGAGCGCGTCTCGGACACGGTCTTCACCGTCGACATGGGCCCGCCGCGCCTTGCCTGGAACGAGATTCCCCTGCGGGATCCTTTCCCCGATACCCGAACGATCGCCGTTGACACGACCCTGCCCGACGCACCCGAGCTGCGGGCCCCCTCGGCGGTCGGCATGGGCAATCCGCACGCGATCTTCTGGGTCGAGAACGCCCAGGCCTACGATCTTTCCGCCATCGGCCCGGTGTTCGAGCACGACCCGGCCTTCCCGGAGCGCGCCAACATCTCCTTCGCCCAGGTGACCGGCCCGGAACACATCAGCTTGCGGGTCTGGGAGCGGGGAGCGGGCGCCACCCGGGCCTGCGGGTCCGCGGCCTGCGCGACCCTCGTGGCGGCTTCCCGCAAGGGGCTGACAGGCCGCAAGGCCGTGATCGCGCTTCCCGGCGGCGACCTCGTCATCGAATGGCGGGAGAGCGACGACCATGTCCTGATGACCGGCCCGACCGAGCTGGAACACGAGGGCACCTTCTCCCCGTCCCTGTTCACCGAGGTGGCCTGATGGCGGTCGAGGTCGTCACCTTCGGCTGCCGGCTCAACACCTACGAGTCGGAGGCCATGCAGCGCCATGCGGAGGATGCGGGCCTCGGCGAGGTCGTGATCGTCAACACCTGCGCGGTGACCGCCGAGGCGACCCGCCAGGCGCGCCAGTCGATCCGCAAGCTCGCCCGCGAGAAGCCGGAAGCCCGCATCATCGTGACGGGCTGCGCCGCCCAGGTCGAGCCCGAAACCTTCGCGGCCATGCCGGAGGTCAGCCAGGTCGTCGGCAACCACGAGAAGATGAAGGCCGAGACCTGGACCGGAATGCGCGACTTCGGCTTAGGCGCGAGCGAGAAGGTCCTCGTCAACGACATCATGGCCGTGAAGGAAACCGCCGTGCACCTCATCGACGGCATGCGCGGGCGCACGCGCGCCTTCGTGCAGGTGCAGAACGGCTGCGACCACCGCTGCACCTTTTGCATCATCCCGTACGGCCGCGGCAATTCCCGCTCCGTGCCCATGGGAGCCGTGGTGGAGCAGGTGCGCACCCTCGTGGAGCACGGCTCCCGCGAGGTGGTGCTCACCGGCGTCGACATCACGAGCTACGGCCGGGACCTGCCCGGCGAGCCGAAGCTCGGCACCCTGGTGAAGGGCCTGCTGCGCCACGTGCCGGAGCTGGAGCGCCTGCGCATCTCGTCGATCGATTCCGTGGAGGCGGATGACGATCTCCTTGACGTGATCGCCGGCGAGAGCCGCCTGATGCCGCATCTGCATCTGTCGCTTCAGGCCGGCGACGACATGGTGCTCAAGCGCATGAAGCGCCGCCATCTGCGCAACGACGCCATCGCGTTCTGCGAACAGGTGAAGCGCCTTCGGCCCGACATGGTGTTCGGCGCCGACATCATCGCGGGGTTCCCGACCGAGACCGAGGAGATGTTCTCGCGCTCCCTCTCCATCGTGGACGAATGCGGTCTCACCCACCTCCACGTCTTTCCGTTCTCGCCCCGTCCCGGCACCCCGGCCGCACGCATGCCGCAGGTGGCGCGCGACGTGGTGAAGGACCGGGCACGGCGCCTGCGCGAGAAGGGCGAGGCCGCCCTGCTGAGGCATCTCGGCAGCGAGATCGGGGCGCGCCGCAACGTGCTGATCGAGACCAACCAGCTCGGCCGCACGGAAGGGTTCACCCTGGTGCGCTTCGACAGGCCCGTGACGCCGGGCGCGATCGTGCCGACCACGATCGCCGGCCACGACGGCAAGGACCTGCTGGCGGCCTAGGGTTCCCGTTCAGACCGATCGTCGTCATGGTCGGGCCTGTCCCGGCCATCCCGATCGCTCGAAGCGGGGCGTCTCACCGCATCGGGATCACCGGCACGAGGCCGGTGATGACACGTGGAGGATGTCAGGTCGGACGGCCCGCGCCGCCGACCAAGATGCCGCAAGCCTCCACCCGCTCCCGCATATGCTCCGGCACCCGCGCCTCGACGGTGATCGGCGTCTTCTTCGGATAGAGCGGCACGCTCACGCTGCGGGCGTGCAAATGCAGGCCCGGGCCGCCGAAGCGCGGGGCAGAGCCGTAGATGGGATCGCCCAGGATCGGGAAGTTCATGGCCGCGCAATGGACCCGCAGCTGATGGGTCCGGCCGGTGACGGGTCGCAGCTCCAGGAGAGCCAAGCCCTCGCCCCGCCCCAGCACCCGCCACCGGGTCAGCGAGGGCTGGCCCTTGGGGTCCACCTTCATCCACCAGCCGCGGTCCGGCGATTTCGGTGCGAGCGCCAGGTCGATCTCGCCCTCGTCGTGCGGTCCGCCCTCGACCACGGCCCAGTACACCTTGTCGACCTCGTTCATGCGGAAAAGCTCGTTGAGGCGGGCGATGGCCTTGGGGTGGCGGCCGAGCACCAGGCAGCCCGATGTGTCCTTGTCGAGGCGGTGCGCGGCCTCCGGGCGGCGCGGCAGACCGAAGCGGAGGGCGTCGAGGTGATGGAACAGGGTTTCGCCGCCCTTGGGCCCGGGATGCACCGGCAGGCCGGCAGGCTTGTCGATCACGAGCATCAGGGCATCGCGATACAGCAATCGGCTTACTATCTCTTCCGCATTCATGAGGCCTCGACTAGAGCATCGGTTCCAAAAGTGGAACCCGCTTTTGGCATTGATCCGATGCTTACGCTTCATGCAGACGCATCGTTTGGTGCGGAAAACCGTTTTCCACTTTTCCGCACGATGCGCTATCGAGGCGGCAGCGCTCAATCAAGCACAAGAACGAAAAGGCACAGCAGCACCCATGGCTGACACCAAGCCCGACAAGCCCGGATTCCTCTCCCGTCTGTTCGGGCGCAAGGCCGAAACCCCTGCGGCGGCCCAGCCGGAGACGCAGCAGCCGGCGCCGGAGACGCCGCAGGCCGGAGGCCATCCCGAGACGATGCCCTCCCCGCCGGCGAACGCGGCGGACGACCTGACGGCCGCTCCTCCGACCGTGACGGAGGCCTCCCCTGATACGCCCGAGGAGGCCAAGGCGGCGCCGGAACTGGCCGGGGCGGACCTCCAGCCCGTGGAGGGTCTCGATCCCGAAGGCACCAACCCGCAGGAGCCGCTGCCGCGCATCCTGACCGAGACGGGCCCCGAATTGCGGCCCGACATCACGGCCGCGGACCTGCCGGCCCCCGAGCCGGCGCCCGCCGAGGTGCTCCCTGATCCGGTCCCCGACGCTATGCCGGCAGCACCGCGCGGCTGGTGGCAGCGCCTGACGGACGGCATGCGCCGCACCTCCTCGTCCCTGTCGGACAGCGTCACCGGCCTCTTCACCAAGCGCAAGCTCGACGACGCGACCCTCGAGGAGCTCGAGGATGCCCTGGTCCAGGCGGATCTCGGCGTTCCGGCCGCCATGCGCATTACGGCGGCGATCGCATCGGGCCGCTACAACAAGGAGATCTCGCCCGGGGAGGTGAAGGCGATTCTCGCCGGCGAGGTCGAGAAGGCGCTCCAGCCGGTCGCCCAGGCGCTCGCCATCGACCGGACGAAGAAGCCCTTCGTGATCCTCATGATCGGCGTGAACGGGGCGGGCAAGACCACGACCATCGGCAAGCTGAGCCAGAAGTTCCGCCAGCAGGGCCTCAAGGTGATGCTCGCCGCCGGCGACACCTTCCGGGCCGCCGCCATCGAGCAGCTCAAGGTCTGGGGCGAGCGGGTCGGCGCGCCGGTTCTTGCCCGCGCGCAGGGCGCCGATGCGGCGGGCCTTGCCTATGACGCCCTGCAGGAGGCGAAGGCGAACGGCTCCGACGTGCTCCTCATCGACACGGCGGGCCGCCTGCAGAACAAGGCCGGGCTGATGGCGGAGCTGGAAAAGATCGTTCGCGTGGTCAAGAAGTTCGACCCGACCGCCCCCCACGCCACCCTCCTGGTGCTCGACGCGACGGTGGGCCAGAACGCCATCAGCCAGGTCGAGCTGTTCCAGAAGGCGGCCGGCGTGACGGGCCTCGTCATGACCAAGCTCGACGGCACGGCCCGCGGCGGCATCCTGGTGGCGCTCGCCGAAAAATTCCGCCTCCCCGTCCACTTCATCGGCGTGGGCGAAGGAGTCGAGGACCTGGAGCCTTTCACCGCACGGGATTTCGCAAAAGCCATTGCCGGGTTAGAAGCAACCTCATGACCGACGACAAGCGCCTCCCGCCCCTGCTCAAGCTCGCCCTCGAGCTCGGCCCGCTCGCCCTGTTCTTCCTCGGCAACGCCTATGGGGACCGGTTCGGCTTCCCGGAAGACCACCGCATCTTCGCCGCCACGGGGGTCTTCATCGTGGCGACCGTGATCGCGCTCGGCATCAGCTACGGGCTCACCCGCAAGCTGCCGATCATGCCGATGGTGTCGGGCATCGTCGTGGTGGTGTTCGGCGGGCTCACCCTGTTCCTGCAGGACGAGACCTTCATCAAGCTCAAGCCCACGATCGTGAACACCATGTTCGGGCTGGTGCTCCTCGGCGGCCTCTATTTCCGCAAGCCCCTGCTGCAGATCGTGCTCGACAGCGTGTTCGAGCTCGACGAGGAGGGCTGGCGCAAGCTGACGCTCCGCTGGGCCCTGTTCTTCTTCGCGCTCGCCGCGCTGAACGAGATCGTCTGGCGCACCCAGACCACGGATTTCTGGGTCAGCTTCAAGGTCTTCGGCATCATGCCGCTCACCATCGCGTTCGCGCTGGCGCAGACGCCGCTGCTGCTGCGGCACGAGATCAAGAAGGCGGAAGAGGTCTAACGCTACGCTCTTCCGTTATGGCCGGGCTTGTCCCGGCCATCCAATGCCTTCAAGCGCCATGCCTCGCCAATCGCGATCACCGGCCCAAGGCCGGTGATGACAAGGTGCCGCCGCCCCTCACCCGGCCGGCTTCATCAGCACCATCTTGCGCGTGACGCCCGGCAGCGGATCGCACGCGACCTCGGTCCAGTTGTCGTCCTCGCCGGCCGCCGTGACGGTTTCCTGCGAGGCCAGGAGCTCGCAGCCGGCGCCTTTCGTCGCCTGCTCGATGCGGGACGCGATGTTGACCGTCTCGCCCACCACGGTGAATTCGAGCCGGCTCTCGTCGCCCACCACGCCGCAGAACACGTCGCCCGTATGGATGCCGATGCCCAGGCGCACCGGCGGGTTGAAGCCGCGCTTGGCGTTCCAGCGCTCGATCAGGGTGAGAAGCGTGCGCCCGCAGGCGAGCGCCCGGCCGGCATCGTCCGGGCGCGCGCCCGGCACCCCGAAGAGGATGAGCGCTCCGTCGCCGGTGAACTTGTCGATGACGCCGCCATGGCGGCTCGCCGCCCTCAGGACCCGCCGCCGGAACGACGTGATGAAGACCGCGAGCTGCGCCGGCTCCATGGTCTCGCCGAAGGTGGTCGAGGCGCGGATGTCGACGAAGAGCAGCGTCACGGGGATGCGCCGTCCCTGGCGCAGGGACGCGAAGGCCTGGTCGGTGAGGATTGGCGCGAGCTCGCGCGGCAGGTAGCGGGTCAGCGTCACCCGCAGGGTGGTCTCGCGCACCGCCCGCTCCAGCATCAGCCGTCCCTGGCGCGCCACCAGGATCAGGATCAGGGCGGCGGCAAAGACCATGACGAGGCGGACCATGTTGGCCTGGGCGGAGAACACGCCGATGATCTCGGACAGGTCCTGCTGGCGCTCGGCGGGGCTCAAGTATCCGCTGCCGAAGGCGAGGAGCGACAGGCCGATCACATAGATGGCAGCCACGAAGGCCTGGAGCCGCGGCTGGTAGTGGATTGCCGCCGCCGCCATGGTGATGGGCACCACCCAGGCGACCGGAAAGACCGAGAAGAGGCTGCCGGGGATCCCCAGGCCCCAATGGGTGTAGGCCAGGTTTCCGAGAACCAGGCAGGCATCGAGGATGGCCGTGATGACCGGCAGCCTCTCGATGGCGATGCGCTTCGAGGCGAGCCAGGCGCCGGTCCAGCCGAGAGCGCCGAACAGCACCAGGGTCAGCTCCGCGGCCCAGATCTGCTTGAGCGCCATCGGGTTGGCGAGCTCGACGCTCGCCGTGGTGACCAGGACGGCCATGAGCAGCAGCCCGGCCGTGACCATGCGCGCGAGCCCGGCCCGTTGCAGGGCGCCGGTATCGGCTTCGCGGATCAGCCGGTGCGTGGCATCGCTCAGCACCGGGGTCGTGCGGAGGGAGTCGATCAGGCCCAGGGCGGCACGGATGCGGGATCGAGGGGTCACGGGTTCTTTTTGCTCCCGGAGGGGTTGATCTTGCAGGCCGACACGTGCCTCAACGCCGATGACCAAATGGTTACGCCGTCACGGCCTGCCGGGAGGACCCGGCGGCATCCCCGCATCCCACAGGAATATAGGGACCATGAGCGAGACGTTCCAACCGATCATCCTCTACGTGGATGCGGATGCCTGCCCGGTGAAGCCGGAGATCTACCGGGTCGCCGGGCGCCACGGGGTCAGGGTCTTCGTGGTGTCGAACGCCTTCCTGCAGGTCCCCCAGGATCCCCTGATCGAGCGGGTCGTGGTGAGCGCCGGGTTCGACGCGGCCGACAACTGGATCGCCGAGCGCGCCGGGCGCGGCGCCATCGTGATCACGGCCGACATCCCGCTGGCGAGCCGCTGCGTCAAGGCCGGCGCCGAGGTGATCGGCCCGACCGGAAAACCCTTCACGGAGTCCTCGGTCGGCATGGCGCTCGCCACCCGCAACCTGATGGAGGATCTGCGCGCCATGGGCGAGGTCACGGGCGGGCCGAGGCCGTTTTCGCAGAAGGACCGCTCGGCCTTCCTGTCGGCGCTCGACGTGGCGATCAACCGGCTCAAGCGCGCGGGATTTGTGCCAGGCGCTCCTTGAAGGCGGAAAAATTCTCGGGCGTCAGCGGCCCGATATGCTTGTACCGGATGGTGCCGTCGGGTCCGACGATGAAGGTCTCGGGAACGCCGTAGACGCCCCAGTCGATGGAGGCGCGGCCGTTCGGATCGACGCCCACGGCCGCGTAGGGGTTGCCGAGCGCCCCGAGGAAGCGGCGGGCGTTGTCCGGATTGTCCTTCTGGTTGATCCCGACCACCCGGACCGAGGGATCCTTCGCCAGCTCTACCAGCAGCGGGTGCTCCTGCCGGCAGGGCGCGCACCAGGACGCCCAGACGTTCACCACCGTGACGCGGCCCTTCAGATCCTGGTTCGAGAAGCCGGGTACCGGCCGACCATTGGCCTGAAGGCCTTCGAGCGGCGCCAGATCGAAAATCGGGACGGGCTTGTCGATCAGGACCGAGGGAACCTCGGCCGGGTTGCGGCCGGAGATCAGCTGCACACCGAACAGCCCCACCAGGGCGACGAAGATGAGGGCGGGCAGCAGGAAGAGGAAGCGGGAGCGCGGGCGTTCGGCGGCTTCAGCCACGGCGGGACCTCCGGCCGATGCCGCGGGCTTCGAGCTCGGCCAGCGCGCGGACCTGGATGCGGTGATCGATGACCGCGCGCAGGATCAGGCCGATCACCACGAGGGCCGTCAGGATGTAGGAGAACGCGATGAAGAACGTGTGCGACATGGGCGTCAGGCCGCCTGTGCGTCGAGGCGCTCGGCCTCGAGGATGGTGAGCGTGCGCACCCGGCGGCGCAGGATCTCCGTGCGCATGCCCGACAGGTGCAGGGCGATTCCCAGCAGGGTGAAGGCCGCGGCCATGACCAGGAGCGGCACGAGCATGGAGGAATGGATCGTCGGCCCGCCGAGGCGGAACACGGAGGCCGGCTGGTGCAGGGTGTTCCACCAGTCGACGGAGAATTTCACGATCGGCACGTTCACGGCCCCTACCAGGGTCAGGATCGACACCGCGCGGGCCGCCCGGTTGGGCTCCTCGATGGCGCGCCAGAGCGCGAGAATGCCGAGATAGATCAGCAGCATCACCAGCATGGAGGTCAGCCGCGCGTCCCATTGCCAGTAGGTGCCCCACATGGGCTTGCCCCAGAGCGACCCGGTGACGAGGCAGATCAGCGTGAACGCCGCCCCGATGGGCGCGGCCGCCTTCTGCGACACGTCCGCCAGCGGATGGCGCCAGACGAGCGTGCCGAGCGCCGAGGACGCCATGATCATGTAGAAGAACAGGGACAGCCAGGCCGCCGGGACATGGATGTACATGATCTTGACCGTCTCGCCCTGCTGGTAATCGGCGGGCGCCGTGAACCAGACCATGTAGAGCCCGGCCGCCATGAGAAGCGCCGTGAGACCGCCCACCCACGGCAGCAGCGTGCCGCTGAGGCTCATGAAGCGGGTCGGATTGGCAAGGTCTCGGATCATGGTGTCGATTTAGCGGTCCAGGGCTGCGCCTGCAACGGAGACATCGCCGCAAGCCGCATAACGTTTTCGCCAGAACCAGGCTTTTAGAGGCTTCGCGCTCCATCGCCATTCCGGAAATATGCGTAGGAGCTTGGCATTATCGTCCCTAGGCGTCATTACCGGCTCGTGCCGGTGATGACGTGAGCGTGAGATCCTGTCGCCCTTCATCAGCCTTCATGGCGACCTATATCCCGGCATCGATGTTGCGGAGCGATCATGCGTCTGGGACCTTCAAGCCTCGTCGGCCTCGCCCTGGCTCTTCCCGCCGCCGCGCAGGAGATCAGCTTGCGCCTGCCGGTCGCCTGCGAGATCGGACGTACCTGCTTCATCCAGCATTACGTGGATCGGGACCCCTCGCCGGCCGCGAGCGACTACCAATGCGGCACCCTCACCTACGACACCCATGACGGGACCGACATCCGCGTGCCGACCATGGCGGCGCAGAAGGCCGGGATCGACGTGGTCGCGGCCGCCGACGGAAAGGTGGCCAGCACCCGCGAGGGCGTTGCCGACGTGGCCGTGACCCCGCAGACCCGCGAGGCGATCAGCCGGATCGGCTGCGGCAACGCGGTGGTGATCGATCACGGCAACGGCTGGCGCACGGCCTATTGCCACATGGCGAAAGGCAGCGTCACGGTGCGCTCGGGCCAGGAGGTGAAGGCCGGCGACAGGATCGGCCGGATCGGCCTGTCCGGACTGACCGAATTCCCGCATCTGCATTTCACGCTGATCAAGGACGGCAAGCCGGTCGATCCCTTCGCGTACGGGGCGCCGGAGAAATCCTGCGGCGGCGGCACGTCGCTGTGGGAGGCCTCGCTCCAGCGCGCGCTCGCCTATCAGGGCGGCAGCGTCCTCAACAAGGGCTTCGCCCCGGGGCCGGTGACCATGGAGGCGATCGAATCCGGCGCCGCCGACCAGGACACGCCCACGACCCGGTCGCCGGCGCTCGTGGCCTATGTGCGGGCCATCGGGTTGAAAGGCGGCGATGTCCAGACCCTCACCCTGTTCGATCCCGACGGCAAGCCGCTCGCCCAGAACAAGGCGCCGCCCCTCGACCGCGACAAGGCCCAGTGGATGGCCTTCTCGGGCGTGAAGCAGCCGCCCGGCGGCTTCCGGCCGGGCCTCTACCGCGCCGTCTACCGGGTCGAGCGGGACGGCAAGCCGGCCATCGAGCAGGCCTTCGGGATCAGCCTTCGGCCGTGAGCCCGTCATGAACCGCGCGGCTGTCCGTCGGCGCCTCGGCGCGTTCGTTCAGGCCATAATCGCGGATCACCGCGGCGACGCGCAGGCGGTAGTCCCTGAAGGTGCCGGCGCGGCCGGCCTCTTGAGTCGCCCGATGGGACGGCAGGTTGCGCCAGGCCCGCACCGCCTCCTCGTCGCGCCAGAACGACAGCGACAGCATCTTGCCCGGCTCGGTCAGGCTCTGGAAGCGCTCGACCGAGATGAAGCCGTCCATGGCCGTGAGGTCGGAGCGCAGGGCGGCCGCAAGGCCGAGGTAATGCTGCCGTCCATCCTCTCCGTCCGGCCAGACCTCGAAGATCACCGCAATCATGGCTTGATCAGCTCCGCGTGAGGGGCCGAGGCCAACCGGAGAAAGATCCGGTCTTCCCGGCGGATGAATTGTTCCCGTTTCGCAAACTCGTAATTGGCCCGTCCCATTGGATCATCGCGCAGGCGCTCGCGATAGGCCTCGTATTCGGCGAGGCTCCGAATGGTGTAGACCCCATAGGCCGTGGTGGCGGAGCCCTCGTGCGGGGCGTAGTAGCCGATGAGATCCGCCCCGCAGCGGGGGATGGCCTGGCCCCAGTTGCGGGCATATTCGTTGAACGCCTCCTTCCTGAAGGGATCGATCTCGTAGCGGATGAAGCAGGTGATCATGGTTGCAGCCGTCCTGTTGCCGAAGACCCGTCCTTCTTAGCCGATTGATCGACACCAATGGTTCGGCTATGATCGAAGTATGAAAGAAGGTCCCGTCATCGCGTCCGTGGCCGCCCTGCTGGGCGATCCGGCCCGTGCCAACATCCTCACCGCCCTGATGGACGGCCGGGCATTGACCGTGAGCGAGCTCGCGCAAGCCGCCGGCGTCACCCTCCAGACCGCGAGCGGCCATCTCGCCAAGCTCGACGCGGCTAACCTTCTGATCGCCGAAAAGCAGGGACGGCACCGCTATTTCCGGCTTTCGGGGCCCGATGTGGCGCAGGTCCTGGAAGCCCTGATGGGCCTGGCCCAGCGCACGGGAGCGACCCGGGTCAGAACCGGCCCGAAGGATGCGGCCTTGCGCTCGGCCCGGATCTGCTACGACCATCTCGCCGGCGAGCGCGGCGTCGCGCTGCTGAATGGTGCCCGGCGGCAGGGCCTGATCGCGGGCGGGCAGGATCTCGCGCTCACGGACAAGGGCCGCACCTTCTTCGCGGATTTCGGCATCGATCTGACCAAGCTGGAAAAAGGCCGCCGCCCCGTGTGCCGGGCCTGCCTCGACTGGAGCGAGCGGCACAGCCATCTCGGCGGTGCGCTCGGCGCCGCAATCCTCGACCGGCTGATCGAGAAGCAATGGGTCCGGCGGGATGCGGGCCGCGTCCTCACCTTCACCTGCGAGGGCGCCGAGGGGTTCGACGCCCTGTTCGGGCGGGTCCCCGACGAGGACACACGGGCTGCCTGACGGTCAGGAGAGCCGATAGGCCTCGACTTCGTCGAACCCGAGCGAGCGGTAAAGCCGCAGGGCCCCGGAGGGGTTGTCGGCGTCGACCTTGAGATCCACGAAGGCGGCTCCGCGACCCTGCAGGGCTCGGAAGGCCTGGCGCAGCAGGGCTGATCCCAGGCCCTGCCGGCGCATGGCCGGCGCGACCGCGAGGTCCTTCACGAAAGCGCTCGTCCAGCACTGCGCCACGCCGACGATCTCGTCCTGCGCGTTCACCGCGACGACGACCAGGGCCGGATCGTATTCGGAATCGTCTCGCAGGCTCGGCCACCAGATCGTGAAGGGCTCCACATAGCCGCCCCCGCGGGAATAGGCTTCCACGAGCAGCGCGTGAACCTGCCTCGCATGACGGTCCGGCTCGAACGGAACCGGCCGGATCCCGGCCGGCCAGACAGGCTCCGGCAGGGGCCCGGTCAGAGCGCGGCGCAGGCGCAGGACGAGACGGTCTCCCATCGGCCTGCCTACTCCCCCGAGCGCAGGGCGGCGGCGGCCCCGACCGTGCCGACGACAGCCGCGATCAGCGACAGGGCGATCAGGATCAGGAATGGGGTCGCGAAGGGAATCGTCCCGCCCAGCGCCGCATTGGCGGCCGAAACCCCGAAGATGAGGGTCGGGATCATGAAGGGCACGACCAGGATCGCCAGGATCAGGCCGCCGCGCCGCAACGAGGCGGTCAGAGCCGCACCGACCGCTCCGATGAAGGTGAGCGCGGGCGTCCCCACCAGCAGGGTCGCCACCATGGCGAGCATACCCTCCGGCGAGAGCGCGACCAGGAGACCGAGGAAGGGCGCGGCGACCGCGAGCGGCAGGCCGGTGACGAGCCAATAGGCCACGACCTTCGCCAGCACGACCACCTCCATGGGCGCATGCGACAGGCGCAGGAGATCGAGGGATCCGTCCTCCTGATCGGCCTGGAACAGGCGGTCGAGGCCGATCAGGGTGGCGAGCAGGGCGGCGATCCAGAGAATCGCCGGGCCGATGCGCGAGAGCAGGTTGAGATCGGGCCCGAGCGCGAAGGGGATGAGCGTCACGATCATCAGGAAGAAGATGAGGCCCATGACGCCCGACCCGCCCACGCGCGCGGCGAGCTTCAGGTCGCGGACCAGGAGGGCGCGGAAGGAGCGAATCATGCGGGCTCCTCGTCCAGTTCTTCAACGCGCGGAGACCTGCGCTCGATCCGGATCTCCTTGGAATCCGTCAGGAACAGGGGCGAGTGGGTCGTGGCCGCGATCATGCCGCCGCTTCCCCGATGCTGCTCGAGGAGGAGGCGCAGAATGTCCTGGGAGGCGGTGTCGAGGGCCGAGGTCGGCTCGTCGAGGAGCCAGAGAGGCCGGTGCGCCACCAGGAGGCGGGCAAGCGCCACCCGGCGGCGCTGCCCGGCCGAGAGATAGGCCACCGGCAGGCGGGCCGCATGGGCGAGGCCCACGGCCTCCAGGGCCTCGGGGGGCTTCATCGCGGGACTGCCGAGAAAGTCGCGGGCGAAGGCGAGGTTCTCCTGGGCCGTGAGCGCCGCCTTGAGGGCATCGCGATGCCCCACGTAGTGCAGGCATTCGGCCAAGGTCCGCTCGCCCGCCTGCTCGAGGAGAATCACCCCGGCGGCCGGACGCAGGCGGCCGGCCAGGATCTCGAGGAGCGAGGACTTGCCGGCCCCGTTGCGGCCGGTGATCACCAGGGCCTCGCCGGCCCGCAGGGTGAACGAGACGCCCTCGAAGATCCGGCGCTCCCCCCGCTCGCAGGCCAAATTGTTAACGCTCAGACGCAAACCCGAAGACCTCTGCCCTGATTGCACCCCGGAATGGTTCTAATCCGTGTAGCGGGATGGTTCGAAATGATCTATAGCACCCCTGGCTGCGCCGCGCGCCAAGGCGTCCAATCCGCCTCGCGCGCTTTCTCCCCTGTCCGGGCGCCCCCGGAGCGGCGCGCGCTTATCGCGCTTTCGGCCGAACACATGTTCGTAACCCAAATGCACGCGAGGATTCGCCGTGACGCTCAACAACAGCTTCAATGCTCGCCAGACCCTCAAAGTCGGTGACAAGTCCTACACCTATTACTCCCTCGTGGAGGCCGAGAAGAACGGCCTCACGGGCGCCTCGAAGCTGCCCTTCTCCATGAAGGTGCTGCTCGAGAACCTGCTCCGCTACGAGGACGGCCGCACGGTCACCAAGGCCGATATCGAGGCCGTGGCCGCCTGGCTCGACAACCGGGGCAAGGACGAGAAGGAAATCGCCTACCGCCCGGCCCGCGTCCTGATGCAGGACTTCACCGGCGTTCCGGCCGTGGTGGATCTCGCCGCCATGCGCGACGCCATGAAGAACCTCGGCGGCGACCCGCGCAAGATCAACCCGCTCGTGCCCGTCGACCTGGTCATCGACCATTCGGTGATCGTGGACGAGTTCGGCACCCCGAAGGCCTTCGACCGCAACGTGGAGCTGGAATACCAGCGCAACGGCGAGCGCTACCGCTTCCTCAAGTGGGGCCAGACCGCCTTCGAGAACTTCTCCGTCGTGCCCCCGGGTACCGGCATCTGCCACCAGGTGAACCTGGAATTCCTGTCGCAGGCCGTCTGGACCCGCAAGGACACGGCGACCGGCGAGGAGACCGCCTATCCGGACACCCTGGTGGGCACCGATTCGCACACCACCATGGTCAACGGCCTCGCGGTCCTGGGCTGGGGCGTGGGCGGCATCGAGGCGGAGGCCGCCATGCTGGGCCAGCCGGTCTCCATGCTGATCCCCGAGGTGATCGGCTTCAAGCTCACCGGCAGGCTCAAGGAAGGCGTGACCGCCACCGACCTGGTGCTCACGGTCACCCAGATGCTGCGCAAGAAGGGCGTGGTCGGCAAGTTCGTGGAATTCTACGGCCCCGGCCTCAACGACATGTCGGTCGCCGACCGCGCCACCATCGGCAACATGGCGCCCGAATACGGCGCGACCTGCGGGTTCTTCCCGATCGACGACAAGACCATCGCGTATCTGCGCACCACCAGCCGCACGGACGAGCGCGTCGCCCTCGTCGAGGCCTACGCCAAGGCGCAGGGCATGTGGCGCACGGCCGAGACGCCGGACCCGGTCTTCACCGACAGCCTCGAGCTCGACCTGAACGACGTGGTTCCCTCGCTGGCCGGCCCGAAGCGCCCGCAGGACCGCGTGACGCTCGACACCTCCAAGACCGAGTTCCTCGGCGCCATGGAGAAGGAGTTCCGCAAGGCCGGCGAGATCGGCAAGCGCGTGAAGGTGGAGGACGCCAACTACGATCTCGGCCATGGCGACGTGGTGATTGCGGCGATCACCTCCTGCACCAACACCTCGAACCCGAGCGTGATGATCGGCGCTGGCCTCCTCGCCCGCAACGCGGTCGCCAAGGGCCTGACCTCCAAGCCATGGGTGAAGACCTCGCTCGCGCCCGGATCGCAGATCGTCGAGGAATACTTCAGGAAAGCCGGCCTCCAGGGCGACCTCGATGCGCTGGGCTTCAACCTCGTCGGCTTCGGCTGCACCACCTGCATCGGCAATTCGGGCCCTCTGCCGGAGAACGTCTCGAAGGCGATCAACGACAACGACCTCGTGGCCGTGTCGGTGCTCTCGGGCAACCGTAACTTCGAAGGCCGCGTGAACCCGGACGTGCGCGCGAACTATCTCGCCTCGCCCCCGCTGGTGGTGGCCTACGCTCTCGCCGGCTCCATGCTGGTGGATCTCACCACGGATCCGCTCGGCACGGGTTCGGACGGCCAGCCGGTCTACCTCAAGGACATCTGGCCCTCCTCGGCCGAGGTGCAGGATTTCATCGACCGCACGATCACGAGCGAGCTGTTCAAGTCGCGCTACGCCGACGTGTTCTCGGGCGACGAGAACTGGAAGAAGGTCACCTTCGAGCCGGGCCTCACCTACGAGTGGCCTGCGGGATCCACCTACGTGCAGAACCCGCCCTATTTCGAGGGCATGACCAAGGATCCGAAGCCGGTCACGGACATCGTGAACGCGCGCATCCTCGGCCTCTTCCAGGACTCGATCACCACCGACCACATCTCGCCCGCGGGCAACATCCGGGCGGCCTCGCCGGCCGGTGAATACCTGCAGTCGCACCAGGTGCGCGTCGCCGACTTCAACCAGTACGGCACCCGTCGCGGCAACCACGAAGTCATGATGCGCGGCACCTTCGCCAACATCCGCATCAAGAACCAGATGGTGAAGGACGAGAGCGGCCACGTGGTCGAGGGCGGCTACACCATCCACCAGCCCTCGGGCGAGCGGATGTTCATCTACGACGCCGCCATGCGCTACAAGGACGAGGGCGTTCCGCTCGTCGTTCTGGCCGGCAAGGAATACGGCACCGGCTCGTCCCGCGACTGGGCGGCCAAGGGCACGGTCCTGCTCGGCGTGCGCGCGGTGATCGCCGAGAGCTTCGAGCGCATCCACCGCTCGAACCTGGTCGGCATGGGCGTGGCCCCGTTCGTGTTCGAGCAGGGCACGTCCTGGGAGACGCTCGGCCTGAAGGGCGACGAGACCATCACGATCAAGGGTCTCGCCGGCGAGCTGAAGCCGCGCCAGCGCATGGAGATGGAAGTCACCTCGGCCGACGGCTCGGTGCGCAAGGTGCCGGTGCATTGCCGCATCGATACGCTCGAGGAGGTCGAGTACTTCCGCAACGGCGGCATCCTGCACTACGTCCTGCGCCAGCTCGCGGCGTAAGATACGCGACGAAAAAGGCGCCCGCTCTTCGGATGAGGAGCGGGCGCCTTTTTCATTACTGACTGTCCCAGAGAGATCCGTCACGCCGTGCAGGGAAAGCGCATCGGTACAACCCGGGGGTGACGCCCTCATATACGCCCGGGCAGGCGCCGCAGAATGGCCGATCTGAAAGCCTCTAAGGTGGATGGTCGACGGATATCCTCTCGAGCGAGGCCTGACAGCTCCCCCGCAAGGATCACGTGCGATACGGAGCAACCTTCGACAGGATGGGAGAAGCGCCCCTTCCGCGCCGCTTCTTCCACGACAGCCTTGGCCTCTTCCAGATAGCTTCTTGGAAAGAAGCCTGTTCTGCCCATGGTGTCGTAATGCGAGAGAAAATCATCCCGAAGCAGGTGGAGTGCTTTCTGTTTCGTGAAATCCCCACTGGCCGCATGCTCTGACGCCGCTGCGAAGACCCGCCCGCTCGTGCGGGCAGAGCCGATGGCATCCGAGGCGTCGATCACCTCGTCAAAATGACTCGCAACGAAGGACTTTTTCGGAGTGTCGAAAGGCATGGATGCGAGTTCGCGGCTCGCATTGATGAGGATATCGGCGACGACCTGTCTGCGGTCGAGCTGATCAGGGGTGCATAAGGACGACGCTCTCCTCAAGGAGGCGCTGGAGAGAGGCGAAAGCAGGTTCGTGTATTGCGGCGTGCGACCGCCATGACATCGATCCCGAAAATGCCGGTAGTGCAGGACCAGGGGATCGACAGAAACCTCAGGTCCTTGTTGCAGGAACGCGAGATCCTCCGCGATGGCGTTCTTCAGCGTCCTGAAATGAGCAGCGGAAGGAATATGGTTTCGGTGAAGCGCGAGGAACCTGTCCAATCCGATGTCGGGGTAAAAGCGCCGGTGCCCCTCGCCGCCGGAGCCCCCGAAGACGATTGAGGTCGGAACCGGGCGCCTTCGCGGGAAATAGCTAGGCGCATAGACTCCGAGGCAGAGCGACTTCCATTTTTCGTAGGCTTCGACGAGTCCGAGCAGTGGGGGGCTGCGCCGGTCGTCGCTCCACGTCATGAAGCGCAGGTGAAATCTTTCCGCAATCTCGCGCGCGACCGCAAAATCGTTCGTTTGACCTTCGTTGCTCGTGAAATTGATCCGCCGGATCGAATCGACCCCGACCAGCCGGGCCGCCGCGAGCATCAGGGCCAGTACGGCCCGTGAATCCTGGCCTCCCGTCAGTTCACTGCTCATGGACAAATCCGATTGGAGCACCGTGGCCATGCGGCCGACCCACAATCTTAGATACTCGCGCAACGCCGCACCGTAGCGGGTCTCTCCTTGCGCCATCCGGGCGGCGGGCGTTAGCCGCACAGTCGGGTTGCTCTTGAGGGAGACCCGAGGGACGACAACTTCCATCGTCGCGGGAACCAGCCGGATTTCCTTCACGCTGGTGCGCAGGGACGTGAGTTGATTTCCGAACGCTCCCTTAATGAAGAAGCTGGCCAGATGGCTTTCGTCGATGGTGACCGGCAACCCTTTGGCTGCGGCGAAGCGTGCCGTTTCGATGAGCGAGTTGGAGAGAATCCAATGGCCGGCATGCTGGTAGAGAAAGAGCTTGTGATAGCCGCTGAAGTCGGTCCCTATGACGGTCTCGCGTTCCGTGCTGTTGGCGACGATGTAGGCGCCGTCCTGGCCCGCCTGAATCGTGGCGTTCCTGACAGCGCGGTACTGCGCGTATCCGCCGTCGGCGAGGATGAAATCCTCGTCCTGCCAGCAGGTCCCATGCAGATAATGCTGCGGCATCGGATCAAGGCTGGAGATCAGGAAATGATGGGGGACCACTTTTAGATCCTGCATGGGCTGTAGTTTGAAGCACCGTAAGCGACCGCGAACCAATGAGCCCGCCCCTGCGAGGGGGCGGGCTTTTCCTCGACACGTCCTTGTTCGGGCGAAGGGGAGATCGCCGGCTTCTCGGGATGAGGGCCCGGCGAACGTCTCCTTCGCTCAAATGAAGAAGAAGTCCTTGTAGGTGAGTGCGGTGCCCTCGCCCTTCTGGAGCTTCACGGTGCCGATCTCCAGCATGGCCTTCGAGCCGGAACCGTCCGCATCCCAGTACAGCTTATATTCGGTCGATTTGATCTTCTTGGCGATGAAGAAGTCGTCCCGGTCGAGAGCCTTGTCGCCGACGCGGAAGAAGCTGCTCTTCATCTTGAAGGCATGGTCGAGCGCCGCGCCTTTTCCTTTCAGGTAATTGGCGATCGTCCGGTTGGAGAAGGCCGCATCGTCGAGATAGATCGAATCGTATTTCGGCCCGAAATCGACGATCGTGTCCTTGTTCCTGGCGGCCACGCCCTTGCTGGTGAGCCGGGTATCGAACACAAAGGCGTCCCGGCTGCCTGAGCCCTTCGTGCCAGTGAGCTTGTCGAGCCCCGCGCCGCCCCCGATCGTGTCGTTGCCGGCCTCGCCCTTGAGCGTGTCGTTGCCCGCCCCGCCGAACAGACGGTCGTGGCCGGCATTGCCGAGCAGAACGTCGTTCAACGCACCGCCGTGGAACACGTCGTCGCGCGCCGTGCCGGCGGTGAATTCCGGATCGACGTTGCCGACCTCGATGGTGAAGGCTTGGCTCGCGACGCCGCCCCGGCCGTCCGATGCCTGCACGGCGATCGTGTGCGAGCGAGCCTGTTCCCAATCGAGCCGGAACCCGTCGGCCACCAGGATCCGGTTGCCGGAGAGCATGAAGCGGCCGCCGGCATCGTCGATCAGCGCATAGGACACCCGATCGCCGTTGGCGTCCGTGGCCGACAGGGTGCCGACCTCGCGACCGGCCGGGGCGTATTCGGCAGCCGAGCGTCCGGACAGCGTCACGCCGGTCGGCGCCTGGTTCGGCGGCGTCTCGTCCAGATCGGCGACGGCGATCTTGAAGCCTTGCAGGGCGCTGGTCCCGCCCGGCTTGCCGTCGGACGCGTTCAGGTAGACCATGAGGTATTTCTGGCCGGCCGGCAGAGCCTCGTAGTCGATCCCGGCCTTCAGTTTGAGAAGCTTGTTGCCGGTGCCCGTGTTGTCGATCTCGAACAGGCCGTTGGCGTTGCCGACGATGCCGTCGACGAAGCTCCAGGTCAGATTGTCGCCGTCCGAATCCTGCGCCGACAAGGTGCCGGCAAAGGCTGCGTTCTCGTTGATCGAAACATCCGTGCCGCCGTTGAGGCGAAGCGTCGACGGGGCATGGTTGCCGTTCACCACGGGATTGCTGACGATGGTGAAATCCTTCACCAGCGCGCCGCCGTGGCCGTCGGACACCCGCACCTTCACCGTGTAGGTGCCGGCGTCCAGCGTGCCCGAGGCGACCGACAGCCTGTTGCCGTTCGTGATCGTGAACCTGCCCTGGTTCGCGTCGGACAGATCGATCGCGAAGGTCAGGGTCTGGCCGGTATCCGGGTCGTGCCCCTTCAGCTCTCCGAGCACCGGGGCTATGGCGTCCGCGTCGACGCTCGCCGTGGTGCTGTCGTCCAGGAAGCTGAGACGGTCCGGATCATGGTTCTCGGTGCCGGCCGTGAGGGTCTCGGTGACGTCGTCGAACTGCACGAACTCGATATTCGTGAGCAAATCGGCGCCGTCGATCCCCGTGACCGTGAAGGTGCCGTCGCGGTTGTCGGTGATCGTGTAGGCGCTCCGCTGGCCAGAGAACACGGCCGTGTCGCTGCCGGCGCCGCCGTCGAGCACGTCGCCGCCGCCGGCGCCGCGCAGGATGTCGTCGCCCGATTCACCGAAGAGCCGGTCGTCGCCGGCCCTGCCGGTAAGAGTGTCCGCCTGGTTCGAGCCCTGCACCCCCTCGATGTTGGACAGCGTGTCGCCAAGCGCCCCGCCCGCGTTGTCGGCGCTGTTGGAGAGGTTGACGGTCACGCCATGGCCGGTGGTGTGGATATAGGTGGCGATATCCCAATCGGCGCCGCCGTCGAGGATGTCGCCGCCGGCACCGCCTTCGAGAATATCGTTGCCCGCCTCGCCATAGAGCAGGTCGCCGCCGCCCTTGCCGACGAGGGTATCGTTGCCGCCTGCCCCGTGCAGCTCGGCCCCGGTGCCGCCACCATGGTCGATGCTGATCAGCGTATCGGCCTGGTTGGTGCCCTGCACCACTTCGATGTTGGCTAGGGTGTCGCCCTGCGCGCCGCCGGCATTGTTATCCTTGTTCGACAGATCGACCGTCACGCCCTGGCCGGTGACGTTGATGTAAGTGGCGACGTCCCAATCGTCGCCGCCGTCCAGGGTGTCGCCGCCGGCGCCGCCTTCGAGAACGTCGTTGCCGGCTTCGCCGTACAACCGGTCGCCGCCGTTCTGGCCCTTGAGGCTATCACTCCCGCCGGCGCCGTGCAGTTCCGACCCATTGCCCGTCGAACCCGAGGCGGCAATGAGCGTGTCGCCTTGGTTGGTGCCTTGGACGCTTTCGATGTCGGTCAGCTTGTCGCCGGCGGCCGCGCCGCGGTTATTTCTATAGTTCGATAGATCGATGGTCACTCCGCCCTGCGCCTCGGGGGTGTCGATGTAGCGAGCCAAGTCCCAGCCCGCACCGCCGTCGAGTATGTCGGCGCCGCCATTGCCGTCCAGAACATCGTCGCCGGCACCGCCGAACAACGTGTCATTTCCGGCTCCGCCATGAAGGCCATCGCCGAATTTCGTACCCGCATATTGCTGTCCGATATCGCCGCCATGCCAGTCGATGGCATTTGTGCGTGAATCATATATCCGAGCGCGGATGATCCCGTTGCTGGTGGCACCGCTCATCTCGGTCCACTCAAGCATGAACCGCCCGTCCTTGAGAGTCTTTAGATTGATGTTACTCGGACGGTCCGCAGATATTTGTTGCATCTCCACTGCACCATCACGGTAGGTCCCGAGCTCGAAAGAAGCACCGATCTGAACTGCAAACGCAAAGTCGGAGCCGGATATGGATGTGACTGACGTGCTTCCTACCGTAGCACTGCCCCTGTAGAGCTCGATTGTTTGAAGAATGGCCCCCTGAGGCGAGTAAATTTTCGCTATCAATAGTTGATTTCGAGCGTCAGGATCGTAGTTTTGATGTAAAACGACGAAATTTCCGTTCTCGAGCGTGGATATACTACTTGTCAGCGACCTTGTGAAACCAGCTACTACAATAGGAACACGATTCAGTCCGGTTCCATTGAGTTCAGATAGGCCTAGGTATAGATGGCCATCGTCATATTGTAGGTTTGCAATGTGATCTTGGTTTGCCGCTATTTTCCCAAGCTGCTGAATATTTGAAGTAGAATCCAGTATTCCACTACTAGCGGTTCCACCATTGTATTTGAAATATGATACGCCCGAACGTTCATAAGTAATATAAAACGAACCGTCATCGAAGGTGTCGATGGCTGGTTTAAATCTGTACCCAGTAGTAGAAGTAGATGCTATCGGATTCGTATCAACACGCCCGCTAAAAACATCATACGTTTCCTGAACGAGTGTCGATCCTGATGGGGTAGACTTGGTCCAGACGACCATGAATCGTCCGTCGGCTGTGGCGGCGACGGAAGGACGATCCCCACCCGCTTCTCCGGGTTCACCGACGTAGAAATAAGAACCAACATCGCTCCCGTCGGCGTTAAGAACGCGGCCCATGATCCTGCTAGGGTTCGTGGAGGAAGCCGGTTGTAGCCATACCTGGACAATCCATCCGTCCCGCAGAACTATTGGGTTCGAGACAAACGCTTCAGGGATGTTCGTAATATTGGCGATATTGCGCGTTTCGCCCCACGAATCCGGAAAGGTCATCAACTCACTCCTCACATGAGAATGTATTTGTGTTACTGGTTGGTTGGCTCAGGCGCGGTGTGGCCGCACACTTTTCGAAACATAGTTGCGGAGACGCTTTTCACACCAGAACCTATCTCTATCCGATGTTTGGATTCTTTATAACGTTGCAGTACCCATATTCAAGATTCATAAAGGGCGCAAACCTTTCCTATCGTAATCCGGCCCCTTGCGTCCTTTTGCCTACCCGAGACAATCGGCCAATCGCCTATAAAGCCAAGGTTTCGTAGCCAGACGGGAGCCGCCGTTAAGGCCCCGTTAACCCTGCCGGGCGGACACTCGGTCCCGACCTTCCTCTCGCCGCCTTCGTGTCCATGAGCGACCTTCTCGTCAGTATCCGTCACGCCAAGCCCGATGACGCCCCGGCCCTCTCGCGGGTCTTCGATGCGGCCTGGCGGGAGGCCTATCTCGGGATCATTCCGGGCGTGACGCTCGACAAGATGTTCTCCCGGCGCAGCCCGCGCTGGTGGCGTTCCACCGTGTCGCGCGGGCGCCCGCTCGTGGTGCTCGACATCGGCGATGGCGCGGTGGGCTACGCGTCCTACGGCCGCTGCCGCGACCGGTCGCTGCCGGCGAACGGCGAGATCGACGAGCTCTATCTGCTGCCCGAATACCAGGGCATCGGCTTCGGCCGGCGCCTGTTCAACGCGGTGCGCAACGATCTCAAGGATCGGGGGTTGGACCGGGTCGTCGTCTGGGCGCTCGAGGACAACGAGCGCGCCTGCGCGTTCTACGAGAGCATGGGCGGACGCTCGGTTGCCCGCGTCGAGGAGCGCATCGGCCAAAAGCCGCTCGCCAAGGTCGCGTATCTCTTTCGCTGACGACGTCCGAAGCCGCCGTCCCGATACTCTGTTTCAGGATCTCAGGGCCAGTCCTGGTTCCGCGATAGGCGGCGCGTCCCGTCGCGCCTGAAAATGGGTTCCCCTTTTGAACCCAATGCTCTAGTGAGGCATCCAGGCTCCAGAAAGCGGTCGTCCGGCCTATCGGTTCAAGCCGCTCTCGAGACGATCTTCTGCCGCGTTGTTCCGGCGTGACGGCCTCCTCCCCCGGGAGAGAGCCTCGACCGGGACGATGCTTCAAGCCTTGTTCCGGAGAACAGCTCTATGCGCCTTGATGCGATCAAGATTGGAAAGAACCCGCCGGACGACGTGAACGTCGTGATCGAAGTGCCGCTCGGCGGCGAACCCATCAAGTACGAGATGGACAAGGAATCCGGCACGCTCTTCGTCGACCGCTTCCTCTACACGTCGATGCGGTATCCCGGGAATTACGGCTTCATCCCCCACACGCTCTCGGGCGACGGCGACCCCTGCGACGTGCTCGTCGCCAACACCCGCGCGATCGCGCCGGGCGCCGTCATGAACGTGCGGCCCGTGGGGGTTCTCGTGATGGAGGACGACGGCGGCCAGGACGAGAAGATCATCGCGGTTCCGTCGAGCAAGCTGACTCAGCGCTACGACCGGGTGGCCACCTACACGGACCTGCCGGAGATCACCATCAAGCAGATCGAGCACTTCTTCGAGCACTACAAGGATCTCGAGCCCGGCAAATGGGCCAAGATCATCCGCTGGGGCGATGCCGAAGAGGCCCGCCGCCTGATCATCGAGGGAATCGAGCGCGCAAAGGCGGACGCGAAGCGCTGATCCACGCAAGCGCCGGCCCTTTCGTCGGTCGTGAGGCATCGGGCCCGGCTCACAGGGTGAGCCGGGCTTTTTCGTCGCCAGCCCTCAGACGATGAAGAAATCCTTGTGGGAGATCGAGATCTTCCTCGTGATGGTGGCGAACTGAACCGCCTTCGCGGGACCCGACCCGTCCGGATCGTAGAAGAGCGCGCCGGCGCTCTTGAGGTACAGGACCCGGTCGTCCTTGTCCTTGAAGTGATCCCCGACGACAAAGGCCTTCTTCGACAGGGTGCCTTTGGAGATCTTGGAGAAGGCGTGCCGCGACAGGTGAATGACGTCGTCCTTCGGCACGAAATCCTGGATGTAGTCGAGGTTCGACTTCACGTTCGGCTTCTTGTCGAACAGGAAGACGTCGTTCCCGTCTCCGCCGACGAGGGTGTCGTTGCCCGCGCCGCCGATGAGCGTGTCGGCGCCGATTTCGCCGAAGAGCGTATCGTTGCCCGCCAGGCCCGAGAGCCGATCGTTGCCCGATTCTCCCGTCAGCTGGTCCGCTGCCGCCGTACCTGACCTGGTGATCGGCATCGTCTCGGTCGTGTTGTTCCTGACGGAAATCGTCAGGCTCCTGGTGAACTCGCCGCCCCAGGCATCGGAAGCCTTGACGGTGACGACGTGCTGCGTCGCGGTCTCGTAGTCGAGGGCATTTCTGACGACGAGCTTGCCGTCGCTGATGCCGAACAGGCCTCCTGCATCCGCCAACAGGGTGAAGGTCAGGCTGTCACCGTCTGGATCCGAGCCGAACAAAGTCGCCACCGTTGCGCCAATGACAGCGCTTTCGGAGACGCTGGCACTGGAAGGCGAGATGCTCGTCGGGCTGCCATTGACGAGCGCAACCGTCTGGTCACCGAACTTGGCGAACCGGATGTCCTTGAGGAGGTCGGCACCGTCCTGTCCGGTCGTGTCGGTGATTATGACCCCTTCGGGGCCGGTTACGATGCTGTAACTGGCCCTTGCGCCGGAGAATTGCGCCGTATCCGTGCCGCTGCCGCCGTCGAGCGTGTCGTTGCCTGCGCCGCCCTCGAGCGTGTCGTTGCCGGCTTCGCCCAGGAGCGTGTCGTTGCCCTCCCTGCCCGCGAGCGTATCGTTGCCGCTTTTGCCGTCGAGCCGGTTGGCATGCTGGTCGCCCGTGAGCTGATCGCCGCCCGAGGCGCCTTCCAGGTTTCGGATGTTGATCAGCTTGTCGTTGCCGTATCCAGTATTCTGCGGATCCACTTTCGAGAGGTCTGCAGTCACCGCGGTCGACCCCGTGAACCGGAGGGTGTTGTTGCCGTCACCGCCGTCCAGGGTATCGTCGCCGGTCCCTCCGTCCAGCGTATCGTCGCCATTGCCCCCGATGATGCTGTTGGCGAGAAAATTGCCCGTGATCGTGTCGGCGAAAGCGCTTCCAATGACATTCTCGATGCTGCTGAGCACGTCGGAAGTCCCGTTGCCGTAGGACGAACCGGACGTCAGATTGATGGTGAAGCCGCTCTGCGGAGTCGTGGTCGACGTCGCGTTCGAATAATCGACCGTGTCTGTGCCGCTGGCGCCATTGATGGTGTTGTATCCGTCCCCGACGATAAAGCTGTCGTTACCGTCGCCACCGTCGACGACATTGCTTCCTTTTCCGCCGGAAATCGTCTCGTTTCCGGCCCCGCCATAGGCAACGTCGTTGTCGTCTCCCAGCTTGACGATCCCACCCACCGTTCCGGACCGGCCGTCATAGAGGTCATCGCCGGCTCCCAGGTCAAGGGCGATCCCATTCGTGGCGGTGGTCCTGAGGGTGCCGGTGTTGACGATCCGGTCGCCTCCGTGGCCGCCGACAACGGCAAGCCCCGTTGTCTCGATCATGCCGGAATTGATCAGCTCCAGCTTGGCCGCAGTCGATGTCGAAGCGATCTCGATGCCGATGGCGCCCTTGATGACCTGGAGGTTGGTGACCGAGCCCGGTCCGGCGCCGGAAAACCGGATGCCGACATCGGTCGTGAAATCGCTTGTCGGGGTGGCGATCTGGCCGATCACCCCGTCGTTGATCACCGTGCTGCCGAGCCCCTGGAGGTTCAGGCCGTAAATGTCTCCGCGGATGGAGCCGTTGCTCCCGATGGTGACGCGCTGCTTGCTCGCGGCCTGGAAGATGGTTCCGGTGACGGCCTCGAGCGTCATGTCGATGATCGTGCTCCCGGTGATCGTATCCGTCAGCTGGATCAGCGCGTCGGTGCCAGGTGTCGGCAGATCGTCGATCGAGTCGTAAATGTGATTGGTCATGAATGTGCCCCGGCGGTCTGAAATGGCGGCCTGGAGCATATGTTTATGTTATTACGTATAAAAAAGGAAGGCCGGTGTCCCGTGGCCTTCCGCTGACCGCCTGCCCGGCCCTCCTCATTTCACTCGGCCGGAGCCGGGGCGACCGCGCCGGCATCCCGGTACTCGGCCCAGGCTTGGCGCAGGATCTGCACCGCCGAGGACAGGAACAGGCCGGCCATGAGGCCGGCCACGATCAGATCGGGCCAGGCGCTCGCGGTGCCCCAGACCGCGAGGGCGGCCGCCATGACCACCCCATTGCCGATGGCATCGTTGCGCGAGCACAGCCAGACCGAGCGCACATTGGCGTCCCCGTCCTTGTAGCGCATCAGCAGGAGCACGCTGGCGAGGTTCGCGGCGAGCGCCAGAATCCCGATCCCGCCCATGATCTCGGCCCGGGGAAGGCCAAGAATCAGCACATGGTAGATCGTGGAGCCCAACACCCAGGCGCCCATGAGCGACAGGCTCATCCCCTTGAACAGGGCCGCGGTGGCGCGAACCCGCAGGGACGCGCCGATGACCGCGAGACTCAGGCCATAGGTGACCGTGTCGCCGAGGAAGTCGAGGGCGTCGGCCTGCAGGGCCTGGGAACGGGCGAGGTGGCCGGCCACGATCTCCGTGACGAACAATGCGGCGTTGATCGCGATCACGGTCCAGAGGATCCGCTTGTAGCGGGGGTCGACCCCGTCGAAGACCGGCACGCCGCCATGGCAGCCGCAGGCGGCCTCCGCATGTTCGTGCGCCCGCGCCGGATGAGCGGCGGACTCTTGCTCATGGTGCTCATGAGAGGAGCAGCAGGCTCCGTGATGGTCGTGACGATCGCTCATCCGAATCTCCTTTTCGTCTGATCGGGAGAGCCGTACAATCTCTAGCGACTAGAGGTTCAAGGGGAAAAATGACGGATCTGTCGATCGGGGAACTGGCGCGCCGGGTCGCGGTAAAAGTACCGACCATCCGCTATTACGAGCAGATCGGCCTTCTCCCGGCCCCGCCACGCACGGAGGGACGGCAGCGCCGCTACGGGTCCGATCACGTGGCGCGGCTCGGCTTCATCCGGCATGCGCGGGAGCTCGGCTTCGAGGTCGAGGCCATCCGCGAGCTCCTGAGCCTGAGCGCCAGGCCGGAGCAGCCCTGCGAGCCGGCGGACCGGATCGTCATCCGGCATCTGGAGGGCGTCGAGCGCCGCATCGCCCAGCTCGAGCTGCTCCGGTCCGAGCTGCGGCACATGCTGGACGATTGCCAGCACGGTCAGGTGGGCGAGTGCCGGATCATCCAGGTACTGGCCGATCACGACCTGTGCCGGAACGATCACGGCAGGACGGGGTAAGGGCGGGGTAAGGGCGGGCGCCGTCCTACAGCGCCTCGCCCCGCAGCAGCCTGGGCTGCCGTTCGCTGACGCCGGCCGCCTCGCGGATGAAGAAGCGCTTCAGGCCCGGCATCCGGTCGACGAGGCCCAGCCCCAGGTCGCGGATCAGGCGCACGGGCAGGGCGTCGTTGGAGAACAGCCGGTTGAGGCCGTCGGTCATCATGCCCATGGCGGTGATGTCGGCGCGGCGCGCCCGCTCGTACCGGTCGAGCACGTCGGCCGCCCCCGGATCCATGCCGAGGCGCATGGCGTCGGTGACGATCTCGGCCAGTGCGGCCGCGTCGTGCAGGCCGAGATTGAGCCCCTGGCCGGCGATGGGATGGATCACATGGGCGGCGTCCCCTAAGAGCGCGAGGCGCTCGGCCACGAAGGACCGGGCCACGCCGAAGGACAGGGGAAAGGCCTGGGGCCGGGTCTCGAAGGCGAGCTTGCCGAGCTGGAGGCCGAAGCGGCGTTCGAGCTCGATGAGCAGGTCTTCCGGGTGCGACTCGAGCAAGGCGGGCACGTTTTGCGCACGCTCGGTCCAGACGATCGAGGAGCGGTGCCGGAACGAACCATCGGCCTGCGGCTCCGGTTTGAGCGGCAGGATCGCGAAGGGCCCGGAGGGCAGGAAGTGCTCGACCGCCCTGCCCTCGTGGTCACGCTCATGGACGATCGTCGCGACGATGCCGGACTGGCGGTAGGGCCAGGAGATCCAGCCGATGCCCGCCTGCTCGCGCAGGCGCGAGCGTGCCCCGTCGGCCGCGACGAGGAGCGAGGCCGCCAGGCTGCCCCCCTCCGCCAGCGCGACATCCGTGCGTGCGCCCTGAACGGCAAAGCCCCTCACGCCCTCGGCGCGCAGGTCGACGCCGCTGTCGCGGCAGGCCTCCAGCAGGGTGGCGGTCAGATCGCCCGCCGTGACCATGTGGGCGAAGGGCTCATGGCCGTCGACCTCGCCCGCGAAGGTCAGGAAGGTCGGGCGCACCGGGTCCTGCAGGCGGCTGTCGGTGATCACCATGTCGAGAATGGGCTGCGCCCTGTCGGCGATCCCGGCCCAGATTCCGAGCGCCTCCAGCATCCGGCGCGCCGCCGCCGCGATGGCGTAGGAGCGCTTGTCGCCATGGGGATCGCGCCGGAGGGCCGGATCGCACATGACCACGTCGATTCCCTCGGCGAGCGCCCGCTTCAGCGCCAGGGCCAGGGACAGCCCGGCGAGTCCTCCGCCCGCGATGACGATGCGCGGTCGCTCCATCCCGGTTGCTGCGCTCATCGGTCTTTCTCCATGCCTTCGACGTTATAGGTGGGTGTCAGCGATCCATCGACCAGCGTCAAGCTTGACCTTCCTGCGCCTCTCACCGATGGATGGCTGTTGCCGATCGAAGGACCTTGAACCCCATGTCCCGTGCCGTTTCCGATCTCCTGTCCATTCTCGACCTCGAACCCCTCGAGGTGAACCTGTTCCGCGGGCAGAGCCCGAAGAGCGGATGGCAGCGCGTGTTCGGCGGGCAGGTGATCGGCCAGGCGCTGGTGGCCGCGACCCGCACGGTCGACGGGCGTCCGCCCCATTCGCTCCACTGCTACTTCATGCTGCCGGGCGATCCCAGGATCCCGATCATCTACGAGGTGGAGCGCATCCGCGACGGCAAGAGCTTCAGCACCCGGCGCGTGCTCGCGATCCAGCACGGGCAGGCGATCTTCGCCATGTCGGCCTCGTTCCACCGCGAGGAGGAGGGCTTCGAGCACCAGGCCGAGATGCCGAAGGTGCCCGGACCCGACGAGCTCCCGAGCGAGGAGGACGTGAAGGGCCGGCTTCTCCTGCAGATGCCCGAACCCATGCGCACCTATTACGAGCGCGAGCGGCCGCTCGAGATCCGTCCCGTGGAGATCAAGCGCTACACCTCCCGCGAGCCGGGAGAGCCGCGGTTCCATGTCTGGATCAAGACCACCGGCCGGCTGCCGGACGATCCGGCGATCCACCAATGCGTCCTCGCCTATGCGTCGGACATGACGCTCCTCGACACGTCGCTCTTTCCGCACGGCCGGTCCGTGTTCGACCCGGCGATCCAGCCGGCGAGCCTCGACCACGCCATGTGGTTCCACCGGCCGTTCCGGGCCGACGAATGGCTGCTCTACGCGCAGGACACCCCCAGCGCCGGCGGGGCGCGCGGCTTCTCGCGCGGACTCATTTTTAAGCAGGACGGCACCCTGGTCGCGTCCGTTGCCCAGGAAGGGCTCATCCGCGAACGTCGGACCTGACCAGTTCTGCCTAAAATTTGATCAATAAGATCGTTTTATAGCCCAGCTGAGCCTGCCTAGGAAAGAGGCAGCGCCCGTGCGCCTCTGGCGACAAAGCATGGCATGTTTCTTGCGTAGATGCCCCCGACACCCGTCCGACAGGCCGGGTTCGATTGGAAACCGCTGCCTGGTTGGTCGGGCAGACGTCTCAAAAAGGGGGCCAGACCCATGAAAATCGTGATGGCGGTCATCAAGCCGTTCAAGCTGGAAGAGGTGCGCGACGCGCTCACCGCTCTCGGCGTGCACGGCCTCACCGTGACCGAGGTGAAGGGATACGGACGGCAGAAGGGCCATACCGAGATCTATCGCGGGGCCGAATACGCGGTGAGCTTCCTGCCCAAGCTGAAGATCGAGGTCGCGGTGGCGACCGAGCTGGTCGGCCAGGTGATCGACGCGATCACGGCGGCCGCCCGCACGGGCCAGATCGGCGACGGCAAGATCTTCGTCACCTCGCTCGAGAAGGCGGTCCGCATCCGCACGGGCGAGACCGACATCGACGCCCTTTGATCCCATTCATTCAATGATTTTCCGGAGTTCAGATCCGATGAAGTTCCGTCCTCTCCTCCTTCCGGCGCTCGCCGCGCTCGGACTGGGCCTTGCGGCCCTCGATCCCGCCCTGGCGCAGGACGCCGCCGCGGCCGCCCCCACGGTCAACAAGGGTGACACGAGCTGGATGCTCGTCTCCACCATCCTCGTGATCCTCATGACGATCCCGGGCCTCGCCCTGTTCTATGGCGGCCTCGTGCGCACCAAGAACATGCTCTCGGTGCTCATGCAGGTCTTCGCGGTGTTCAGCCTCGTGTCCATCCTGTGGGCCTTCTACGGCTACTCGCTCGCCTTCACGTCCGGCGGCGAGGGCATCGGCGCGTTCATCGGCGGCTTCTCCAAGGCGTTCCTGGCCGGCGTGACCACGGATTCCACCGCCGACACCTTCACCAAGGGCGTGGCGATTCCTGAATTCACGTTCGCGGCCTTCCAGCTCACCTTCGCGTGCATCACCCCGGCCCTGATCGTCGGCGCCTTCGCCGAGCGCATCAAGTTCTCCGCCGTGATGCTGTTCACCGGCCTGTGGCTGACCTTCGTGTATCTCCCGATCGCCCACATGGTGTGGTTCTCGGAAGGCTACCTGTTCGGCCTCGGCGCCCTCGACTTCGCGGGCGGCACGGTGGTTCACATCAATTCGGGCGTGGCGGGCCTCGTCGGCGCCCTGCTGATCGGCAAGCGCATCGGCTACGGACGCGACCTGCTCGCCCCGCACTCGCTGACGCTCACCTTCGTGGGCGCGTGCCTTCTGTGGGTCGGCTGGTTCGGCTTCAACGCCGGCTCGAACCTGGAAGCGACGGGCGGCGCGGCCCTCGCGCTGATCAACACCATCCTGGCTCCGGCCGCCGCCGGTCTCGCCTGGATGACCGTGGAGGCTCTTGGGAAGGGCAAGGCCTCGCTGCTGGGCATCGCGTCGGGCGCGGTCGCCGGCCTCGTGGCCATCACGCCGGCCGCCGGCCTGTCCGGCCCCATGGGGGCCATCGTGCTCGGCCTGGTGGCCGGCGCGGCCTGCTACTTCGCCGTGACCAGCGTGAAGAACGCCCTCGGCTATGACGACGCCCTTGACGTCTTCGGCATCCACGGCGTCGGCGGCATCATCGGGGCCATCGGCACCGGCGTCGTGGCGGCCCCGTCGCTGGGCGGTTACGGGGTCGGCGAGTACTCGATCGGCGGCCAGGTCTGGACCCAGATCATCGCCGTGGTGGTCACCCTGGTCTGGACCGGCATCGGCTCCGTGGTGCTGTACAAGATCACCGACATGATCGTCGGCCTGCGCGTCACGCAGGACCAGGAGCGCGAAGGCCTCGACCTCGCGGACCACGGCGAGCGCGCCTACAACTACTGAAACGAGCCACTCGCTCGAACGGAAAAGCCCCGGACCGAAAGGCCGGGGCTTTTTTATGCGCGGTCAAAGGATCTCACCGCGTCATGGCCGGGCTTGTCCCGGCCATCCGGATCATGTGAAGCGCGGCGCTTTTCCGATCGAGATCACCGGCACGAGGCCGGTGAATGCCATGGCAGGGAGCGTGGATGCGCCTCACCCGTTCTTGATCAGCTGCCGCAGCTTGGCGCGGCGGGTCTCCTCGGGCTCCTGGAAGTTCGACGTGCCGTAGAACTCGCCCTTGCTGTCCATCAGGAACAGGGTGGCCGAGTGGTCCATGGTGTAGCCGTCATCGGTCGGGACCTTGCGGTAATAGATCTTGTAGGCGCGCGCCGCGGCCGCGATCTCCTCCTCGGTTCCCGACAGGCCGACGATGCGCGGATCGAAGGACGAGAGATAGGTTTTCATCAGCTCCGGCGTGTCGCGGGCCGGATCGACCGTGATGAAGGCGGCCTGGAGCCTGTCGGCATCCGGGCCGAGCGCCGCCATGTCCTGGGTGAGATCGTAGAGCGTGGTCGGGCAGACCTCCGGGCAATGGGTGAAGCCGAAGAAGACCACGAAGGGCTTGCCCTTCAGGTTCTCCTCGGTGTACGGCCGGCCCTCGTGGCTCGTGAGCCGGAACGGGCCTCCGATCGGCACCTTGCCGGCGCTCTGCGGCGGCTGCGACGGGAACAGGAGCAGGCCCGCCGTCACCAGCAGCACCAGCAGGCCCGTGGTGAAGACGAGAAGCGGCACGAGAAGACGCTTGATGGTCATCGCCGATCTCCCGCGCTAGTGCTGATGCTCGGCCGGGGCGCCGCCCATGCCGCGCACCGCGTATTCCACCTCGACGCGGCCCGCCTTCTCGAAGACGAGCGTTCCCTTGACCGTCTGGCCTTCCTTCAGGGGCTCCTTCAGGTCCATGAACATGAGATGCAGGCCGCCCGGCTTCAGTTCGACCGTGGCGCCCGGCTTGATCTCGAGACCACCTTCGACCGGCTTCATGCGCATGACGTCGCCGTCCATGCGCATCTCGTGCACCTCGACCTTGGAGGCGAGCGGGAACGAGCCGCCGACCAGGCGATCGGGCGCCGTGCCGGTGTTGGTGATGCGCAGGTATCCGCCGCCGACCTTGGCGGCCCCGGGGGTCGCCCGCGACCAGGGCTGTTCGAGGGTGAGCGGTCCGGCCTTCACGACCTGAGAGCCCGTGGCGGCAGCGCCCGCGACGCGCACGCCGGGCGCGGGTGATTTGAGGCTGTGCGGATCCTCGCCGGCCGCCGGCACCTGGGTCCATTCCTCGGTCGCGCCGTCGCATTCCTGCACGACCGGAAAATAGACCGTCGCGCCCGGCTGGTAGGCCTCGGTGAAGCGGGCCTGGAACACGAACTCGTCGTAATAGGCGTCGTCCAGGGAACCGGACCAGACGATGTCCGTGACCCCTTCCGACACGGCCTCGCCGTTGACCTGGTAAGCCTTCACGTAGGCGCCCTTGGCGGTTTCCAGCTTCCAGCCGGCCTTCGGCATCGGCTTGACCGCCACGATGCCCTCGGGGATGCGCACGCGCACCTTGAGGGTCGCCTTGCCGTCGCAGCCATGGGGGATGCGCAGCACGGCCTTGTAGGTGGCGTTCGGGGTCGCCTGCCCGTTCTCGAACGAGACATGGGCGAGGGCCGGCGAGGCAATCATGAGGGCGGCGGCAGTCAGCGCGCCGCCGAAGCGTGACGAAGTCATCGGATACGTCCTTGAGAGAAGAGGGGAATCGAAGCGGGCGGCACTCAGCCGCGGTGCGGCGGCGCGCGCGATCCCAGGGGCAGGACGTCCGAGGTGAGGCGCAGATGCGACGCCCCGGCGGACGGATCGACCGTTGCGGCGACCGGCGCGATCGGCTCGATGATGGCCGCGGCCGGGGCCGGTCCTGCCGCAGTCGAGCCGTGACAGCTCAGGGTGCAGCAGAGGGTCTCGTGGGCTTTCTTCGGTCCATGGTCGGGCGCCGAGGACCCGTCCTGGAGACAGATGATCCCCTGGGCCTCCGCGGCCGCAGCGGCATGGAAGGCGCCGCCGACCGACAGGAGCAGGGCCTGCAGCACGAACGCATAGGCCATCGCGGCCACGATGGCGGCGCGCGTCCAGGCGGATTTCGGGCCTCTGCGGGTCATGGCCGGGACACTGATCGTTCGAAGGCCCAACGTCAACAACGGAAAACCGCCGCACCTTTTCCCTGCCCGATGCGCTTACGGTTAAAGGACCCTTAACCCGGCCCGGCTAGCATCCAGGCAATAATGTCCCGTCCCGTGGTTTTTTAGAGTGGTTTGATGCGTACGGCCCGCCGTTCTTCTTCCGCCTATGATGGCCTCTTCAGCGCCTTTCGAGCCTTCCTGGCCCGCCGGGCGCAGGAGCTGACGGGCCTGTGCCTGATCACGGTCGCCGGCGCGGTCGCGGTGGCCCTCGCCACCTGGTCGGTCGACGATCCGAGCCTCAACAACGCCACCGATCTTCCGGTCCGCAATCTCCTCGGCTGGCCCGGCGCCATCGTGGCCGACCTGCTGATGCAGCTTCTCGGCCTCGGCGCCATCGCGGCGCTGCTTCCCCTGGCGCTCTGGGGCTGGCGGCTCATGAAGTCGGGCGATCTCGGCCGTCTGCAGCTGCGCCTGGCGCTCTGGGTGATCGGCGCGGGCGCCGCGACGGCTCTCGCCAGCGCCCTGCCGCCGACGCAGAGCTGGCCGCTGCCCACGGGGCTCGGCGGCGTGGTCGGCGATGCGGTGCTCGCCGGAGCCAAGGCCATCACGGGCCTGTCGAGCGGCTCGGCCAGCGCCGTCCTGGGCGCCCTGTTCGCCGGGATCGCGATCTTCAGCCTCACGGCCGCCTGCGGCCTCGGCCCGCAGGAGGAGCGCCACCACGACGATCCCGAGGAGCTCGAGGAGAGCCCGCCGGTCCGGCGGCGCAAGATCCAGGATTGGGACGAGGCCGAAGAGGCCGGCCAGGACGAGCCCGGCTGGGGCATCGTGTCCCTGGGAGCCCTCGCCCATGGCGTCATGAGCCTGCGTGCCTCGGCCCGGCGCTGGAAGGAGAACCGCCGCTCCGCCCTCGTGGAGGAGGTCGAGGACCTTCCCGCACCGGCGCGGCGCCCGTCCCGGCAGCCCGGCCTGCGGCGCGAGCCCGTTCTCGACGGCGCCCCGGCGCGTCCGCGCCCTGCCCCGGCCTCCATGCCGATGCATGACGAGGACGAGGCCGGATGGGACGCCGACGAGCCGCATCTCCCCCCGCTGCACCCTGCCGCAAGGCCGGAGCCCGCCCCGTCCCGCGTCGCCCCGGCGCCCGCCGCGCCGAAGCCCGGCAAGCGCATGGCCCGCGAATCGCAGCCCTCCCTGCTCGACGAGGAGAACTACCAGCTGCCGCAGCTCAACCTGCTCGCCGAGCCCAAGCGCCCGTCGGTCCCTTCGGTCTCGGCCGAGGCCCTGGAGCAGAACGCCGCCCTGCTCGAGGGAACACTCGAGGATTTCGGCGTGCGCGGCGCCATCACCAAGGTCAATCCCGGCCCTGTAGTGACGTTGTACGAGTTGGAGCCTGCGCCTGGGACGAAGTCGTCGCGGGTGATCTCGCTGGCGGA
>NZ_JAGPUP010000540.1:0-63104 GCF_018069605.1 Microvirga sp. HBU67558
CCGACCTTGGGCTCTGCCCAGCTGGTCCGCCTGAAAAGAACCGTGCGCGACGAGCAGCTTGGCTCCTCCATCTCACCCATCAGCATCGAGCCGGGCTGCCACTCGCGCCACCCTCGATCATCCTGACAGGCTCGCAGCCAACCGGCTGCGGGCCCGCTGGTGCTGCTCTTTGACAGCGCACAGATCAACTCACCGTCATCCGACCCTCTGCCCGTCATGGCCGGCCCTGTGCCGGCCATCCCGATCCGGTGAGGCGCGGCGTTCCAAACGACCGAGATCACCGGGACAAGCCCGGTGATGACGACCGAGGGTGGCAGGGAGGCCAAGACCCGCCATCTTAATCTGATAGGCGCAATGCCCCACAGCGGCGGAAGCAGCGGCACAAGTCCGGTGATGACAAGGGGGCACAAAGCCGTCAAAGAAGGGCGGCGACCCTTAAGGATCCCGACCATGCCGACCGAGATGCCCGCCCCGTCCCTCGCCGAGCTGCGCCAGGAGATCGACCGCATCGACGAGGCGATGCACCGGCTGCTCATGGAGCGCGGCACCATCATCGACCGGCTGATCGCGTCCAAGAAGGCCTCGGCGACGGGCCTTGCGTCGGCCTTCCGTCCCGGCCGAGAGGCCTCGATGATGAAGGCCCTGGCCGAACGCCACCAGGGGCTGCTGCCGCTCGACACGGTGGAGAGCATCTGGCGGGTGATCATCGGCACCTTCACCTATGTCCAGTCCAGCTACACGGTCCATGCGGACATCTCGGGCGGGGACGCCCCCATGCGCGATTCCGCCCGGTTCCATTTCGGCTTCACGGTGCCCTACGCGACCCATCCGAGCGCCGCCGCGGTGATCGAGGCGGTTGCGGCATCCGGCGGCGATCTCGGCATCTTCCGGCTCGACCAGGGGGCGACGAGCGGCGCCTGGTGGCGCACGCTCGCCGACCGGCGCCGTCCGAAAATCATTGCGCGCCTGCCCTTCATCGAGCGGCCCGACCATCCGGCCGGCACCCCGGTCTTCGTCATCTCGAAGCCCCTGACCGATGCGGCCGTGCGCGACGTGGTGCTCTACGCGGCCCAGTTCGAGCGCTGGCACAGGGGCGCTAACGAGGCCCTGATCGCGCTCGGCGGCGAGGTGGTGGCGAGCGCGGCCGACACCAACGGCTTGTCGGAGCTCATCGCGGTGCCCGGTGCCGTCGAACCCGCGCAGCTGCGCCAGGCCCTGACCAAGGCCGGCGCGAGCCTCGCCCAGCTCGCCGAGATCGGCAGCCATGCCGAACGTTTCCACGTGAAATGAAATTCGACCTGCGCTAGAGCCTGTCTCACCCACCGACCGCGAGGAAGTGAAGTCACGATGCCCGTCCATCCCCAACCCCGCCCCGGCGTCATGCAGATCGACGCCTACGTGCCCGGCAAGAGCAAGGCCGCAGGGGTTGCCAAGGTCCATAAGCTCTCCTCGAACGAGACCCCGCTCGGCCCGTCGCCCAAGGCCATGGAGGCGATCCGGACCTTCGAACACCTCGAGCTCTATCCGGACGGGGCGTCGACCCGGCTGCGGGAGGCGATCGCCGCCCGGTACGGGCTCGATCCGAACCGGATCATCTGTGGGGCGGGCTCGGACGAGCTGCTCGCGCTCATCACCCATGCCTATGTGGGGCCCGGCGACGAGGGCATCTTCACGGAGCACGGCTTCCTGGTCTACCGGATCGCGATCCTGGCCGCCGGCGGCACGCCCGTGGTGGCGCCGGAGACGAATCTGCGCACGGACGTGGACGCGATCCTCGCAAGGGTGACGGAGAAGACCAAGATCGTCTTCCTGGCCAATCCCAACAACCCGACCGGCACCTACATCCCGTTCGACGAGGTCAAGCGCCTGCACGCGGGACTGCCGCCGCACGTGGTGCTGGTGCTCGACGCGGCCTATGCGGAATATGTCCGGCGCAACGATTACGAATCCGGCCTCGAGCTCGTCGCCACGTCCGACAACGTGGTGATGACGCGCACCTTCTCGAAGATTTACGGCCTCGCCAACCTGCGCCTCGGCTGGATGGTGGCGCCCGCCCATATCGCCGACGCGGTCAACCGCATCCGCGGCCCCTTCAACGTCAGCGGCCCCGCCATGGCGGCCGGCATCGCGGCGATCCAGGACGAGGCGCATGTCGCGACGGCCGTCGAGCACAACGAGCGCTGGCTCGCCTGGCTTACCCGGGAGATCGAGGCCCTGGGCCTGAAGGTCACGCCGAGCGTCGGCAACTTCCTGCTGATCCATTTTCCGCAGGAGGAGGGCCGGACCGCGAAGGATGCCGACGCTTTTCTCTCCGGTCGCGGCCTGATCCTGCGCCGGATCGACGCCTATGGCCTGCCCCATGCCCTGCGCCTGACCGTGGGCAGCGAGGAGGCGAACGGTCTCGTGGTGGCGGCGCTGCGCGATTTTCTGGGTGGCCACCATGCCTGAGCGACTCGGCCCGCCCCGTCAAACGCCCCTCTTCGAGCGCGTCGCCCTCGTGGGCCTCGGGCTGATCGGCTCGTCGATCGCCCGCGCGGCCCGGCATCTCAATCTGGCGCGCACGATCGTCGCGGTCGATGCGAGCGAGGCCGTGGTCGAGCGCGTCCGGGAGCTCGGGATCGCCGACGAGGCGACCGCCGATGCGGCGGCGGGCGTGCGCGATGCGGATCTCGTGATCCTGTGCGTGCCGGTCGGGGTCTGCGGCCAGGTTGCCGAGGTCATGAAGCCGGGCCTGAAGCCCGGCAGCATCGTGTCGGACGTGGGCTCCGTGAAGGGCTCCGTGATCGCGCAGGTGCAGCCGCATCTGCCGGGCGGCGTGTCCTTCGTTCCGGCGCATCCGGTGGCCGGCACGGAGCATTCCGGCCCCGATGCCGGCTTTGCCACGCTCTTCCACAACCGCTGGTGCATTCTCACGCCCCCGGAGGGGACCGACGAGACGGCCGTTGGGCGCGTGCGCGCCTTCTGGGAGGCCATGGGGTCCAACGTGGAAGTCATGACGGCGCAGCACCATGATTTGGTTCTCGCCATCACCAGCCACGTGCCGCACCTGATCGCCTACAACATCGTCGGCACGGCGGCGGATCTCGAGACCGTCACGCAGGGCGAGGTGATCAAGTTCTCGGCCGGCGGCTTCCGCGACTTCACGCGCATCGCGGCGTCAGACCCGACCATGTGGCGCGACGTCTTCCTGCACAACCGGGAAGCCGTGCTGGAGATGCTGGGCCGCCTCAACGAGGACATCGCGCTGCTCGCCCGCGCCATCCGGTGGGGCGAGGGCGACAAGCTCTTCGACCTCTTCACCCGCACCCGCGCCATCCGCCGCGGCATCATCTCGTCCGGCCAGGAAACGCCGGAGCCGGATTTTGGCCGCCGGCGCGAGGACAAGAGTTAGTTCGTTCTCCGCCCGGCCGTGACGGGGCGGGAGCGCATCAATACAGCGGCTGCAGCCTGACGTTCGGGATCACGAAGGGGCCCATGGCCAGGAAGCCGTTCTCGAGCCGCAGGGGCGGCAGGGAGGCGAGCTGGGGCTTGGCATTGGGCTGCGCGGCGTTGGCCCGCGGCCCCTGGCCCAGCAGCATGCCGAGAAGGTTGCCGCCGACGCGCCCGCCGGTCAGGTTGCCGAGAAGCCCGTCGAGGCCCGCCGCCGCGACCGTGAGCTGGCCGGCCGGCCGGTGCTGCTCGTCGAGGCGCAGCTCGCCCTTGGTCTCGATCTGGCGCGGGCCCTTGGCGGCCGAGAGCATCAGGATGTCGAGCTTTCCGCCGGCGTTGCGCCAGAGCTCCAGCTCCTCGGCGATGGTGCCGCCCTTGAAGCCGTCGGCCTGGGTCACGGTGACGTCCGCGTTCAGGTTGGTGGCCTCGGGGCCGCCCACGAGAGCATCGAGGATCGGGATCCGCGCCTCCGTGACCGAGGCCGCGACATCGCCCGCGAGCTCCGCGCGCCGGGAGGGATTCGGGCGCACGTGAAGCTCCAGGTGCTTGCCCGATCCGGCGATCTCGCCGGCGCCGAGGCCCGTGACCGTCACCTGAGGGGCGTTGGCGGCGAGCGACAGGCGCTGCAGGCCCGTCTGGGACGCGTTGATGCTGGCCTGCAGCAGATCCCAGCGGCCGTTGACCGTCACCGTGCCGTCCGTCACCCGCAGCGGGCCGGCGACCTCCAGGATGATCCGGCGGGGCTGGTAGACCTGCGCAACCGCCTCGGTGCGCCCGAACGAGGCCGAGACGGCGCCCCGCTTCAGATCGAGGGTATCGCAGATGATTTCGATGCGGAATGGGTAGCCGGCGATGGTGCGGTCGCCGCAGGTCCATTGCCGCCCGCTGCGCGCCTCGGCGGCGATCCAGCCGTCGAGCGCGTCCGCGGTGCGTCCGCGGATCACGAACCAGGCGACGCTCCAGGCGATGGCGACGAGCAGCAGCAGAACGAAGGGCGTGTAGAGCCAGAACCGGCTGCGGCGAACATTCCCCGTCGGGGCGGCCTGATCCATGCGTCATCTCCTGTTGTGCTGGTGTGTGGTTACTGGTAGCGCCGGATGCAGGCAAGCGTCGGGCGGGGTGACATGAAGGAGCTCACGGAGGATTTATGGGTTTTCGGCTACGGCTCGCTCATGTGGCGGCCGGGCTTCCCTCATCTCGAGCGGGTCCACGCCCATCTCTACGGCTACCATCGGTCGCTCTGCGTCTTCTCCCATGTTCACCGCGGCACGCCGGAGCATCCGGGCCTCGTCCTGGGGCTCGACCGGGGCGGGCGCTGCCACGGGGTGGCGTTCCGCGTCGCGCCGGAGGAGGCCGAGGCCACGATCCGGTACCTGCGCGAGCGCGAGCAGGTGACCTCGGTCTATCGCGAAAGGCATCTGCCCGTCAGGCTGGCCGATGCGCGCCGGGTTCGCGCGCTAGCCTACGTGGTCGACCGCAATCACGGCCAATATGCGGGCCGGCTGTCCGATGAGGAGGTCTTGCGGCTCGTGCGCCAGGGACAGGGCATTTCCGGACGCAATCCCGATTACGTCCGCTCCACCTATGACCACCTGATCGGCATGCACGTGGTCGACCCGCTGCTGCACCGAATCGTGGACGCGCTCGATCAGCAGTCCTGAGTCTCGTTCTCGCGCAGGTCCTCGAAGATCGCGCGGCGGTCGTCCTCGGTGGCTGCGAGGCGATGGATGTGGAGTTCGGTGGCGCCCCGCTCGCGGACCTTGGCGAGCCATCGTATCCGGGGCTGCTCGCTCGGATCGGACGCGGCCATCGCGGCATCGACCACGATGCCAATGCCCGCGGAGTCCCGCTTCACGGCAAGGATCACCGCGTCGGTGACGTCGAGAAGCTCCGTCTCGTTCAGCGGATGCACGCCGACGATGTAGCGGCGTCCCGAACGGCCGCGCCAGGAACTCAGAGTGGAAGAGGAGCGAAGCCCTGCGGTCGCCCGTAGCCGTTCCTCGTGCACGCCAGCCCTCCGCATTCGGTCGTTGCGGAGATCCCGCATGGCCGCATTCCAGGATATGGTTCGTTTGTTCGCCATATGTTCTTATATGTAAGAACGGACGCGTGAGTCGTCAAGATTGCTGAAAGCTTGGCTGAGCTTGGGTTTGCGCGATTTTGTGCGCTTTCGCACCCCTCTGTCGGCAGCGGTCCCGTGCCGGGGATCTCAGAGACGAACAATGCCATGAATCGAAGGGCGCAAGGGCCTGGTCCCGAACTCGCAAAAGGCTGCTCCGCAGCGGCCTCGTCAGACCTTCGACAGCGATGCCTCGGAGGTGGATGCGGGACCGAGGCCGAGTTCCTTGCGGCCTTCTTCCAGGAGCCGGTTCGACGACGTCTCGATCCGCTCCTGCACGAGCCTGAAGAACTCCTCCCGGGGCAGCCCGGGGGCGATCGGATCCTGAACCTCGATCCGCACCGTCCCGGGGCGGCGGATGAACTGGCGGCGCGGCCAATAGAGGCCCGAATTCATGCCGATCGGAACGCAGGGAAAGCCGAGATTCTGGTAGAGATGGGCCACGCCGTACTTGTAGGCCGGAGGAGCGCCCGGCGGGCGGCGGGTGCCCTCGGGAAAGATGATGATCTGGCGGCCGTGCTGGGCCTCGTCCTTGGCGCGCGCGGTCATCTGGACCAGGGCAAGCGAGCCGGCCTTGCGGTTGACCGGCACGCAGCGCGCCTTCGCCAGATACCAGCCGAAGAAGGGGATCCACATCAGCTCGCGCTTGAGGATGTAGGTCGGGTCGTCGAGGATCGTCACCAGGGCGAAGGTCTCGAGGAACGACTGGTGCTTGGCCGCCACCAGGGCGCCGCCCGGCGGGATCTTCTCGCGGCCCGTGATCACGACCCGGGTTCCGGCGATCACGCGCAGAAGCCAGATCGAGGTCCGCCCCCACATCTTGACCAGTTCCATGAACATGCGGCGGGGCACCAGGACGCCCGGGATCAGGATGATCAGCCACAGGACCAGGTTGGCGTAGAAGGCGACGTTGAACAGCAGGGAGCGGACGATCAGCATGGCTTCTTGGAAAACGAAAAGCGGAGCATGGTGCTCCGCGGGCCGCGCACCATAGAGGGTTTTTCGTCGGGGCTCTAGCGCCAGAGCGGCTCAGCGAGCATCTGCGCCTTGATGGGGGCTCCGCCGCTGATGATTCTCGCCACCGAGGAGCGCTCCGGATCGCCCTCGAACCGGGTCCGGACCCAGACGGCCAGGAACTTCAGGTATTCGGTGAAGATCACCCGGGCCACGGACGGATTGTGCCACCACTCGTGCGGATCGATGGTGGCCGCGACCGGATAGGGGATCTTCTGGCGGTTCGGCAGGGCGTGGTCGAGCTCCACGAGGGTGCGCGGCATATGGTAGTTCGACGTCACCACGATGATGGCGTCGAACCCGTTCGCTTCGGCCCAGCGCCGGGTCTCGATGGCGTTGCCGATGGTGTTGCGGGCCCGGTAGTCGAGGTCCACGCAGCAATCGAACAGCCGCCGCTGGCCCGGGTTGAGGCGGGCGATCTGGTCGCGGCTGGTGTTCTCGTTGACGCCGGAGATCAGGAGCCGCTTGGCATAGCCCTTGGCGAGCAGGTCGATGGCGTCGCCGATCCGCTGAGCGCCGCCCGTCATGGCGACGATCCCGTCGGCCCGCGTCTCGGGGGGCTGCTCGAACCGGTCGAGGTGATAGACGAATCCGAGGAACCCGAGGAAGCCGGCGACCAGGACCGCGATGCAGCTCCAGAACCCGAAGGCGAGCAGGCGGTTCACCGGCGAGCGTCGGACAGGATGCTTAGCCGTTGGCGACATGGTCCAGCCCCAGCCCAAGGCATCTGTGGACTCCATGGCGCCCGGCGCACTCCAACTCTGCGTTCGCGAGGTCATCCTGGACGACATTAACGGAGATTGCGGCAATGGAGAGGCAACCCCTTCGGTTTGGGTCAACTGTCACCATCAACCATTTTCATTAAGAAAACGTCTCACGGTCAAGCGCGAGACGATGCCCGTGATGAGGGCGACGAGCAGCGCGATAAGGACCACCACCGCGTAGCCGCTCCAGCTGATGGTAAAGGCGCCGAAGAGCGCTTCGAGCTGGTCGCCCGTGGGGCTGGCCCGCCACGAGCGGGTCACGAAGCCCAGGGTCAGGGTGAGGACCAGGGCGGCGGCCGCCCCGATGGCGCTGCCCCGCAACCCCAGGCGGAAGAAGCGGCGCTGGAACTCCCTGGCGATGAAGTCGTCGTTCGCGCCCACGAAATGGAGCACCTCCACCACCTCCCGGTTGCCCGCCATGGCGCCCCTCGTGGCGAAGATCACGGCAAGGCCCGCGGCCACCAGCACCAGGGCGACGAGAAAGACCCCGACGCCGATGATCGTGTTGGCCATGGTCGAGAGCCGGGACACCCAGAGGGCATGATCGTCCAGGGACGCGCCGGGCACCTCCCGCTGCAGGGATTGCCGCAAGGGTCCGAAATCGGGCTTCGCGTCCTGCTTGATCTTGATCACGATCAGGCGCGGAACCGGCAGATCCTTGAAGTCGAGGCCGGTTCCGAGCCACGGCTCGAGAAGGCGCTCCGATTCCTCCTTCGAGAAGGCCTGGGCCTGCTCCACGCCCGGCGCCTGGCGGGCGAGCGCCACGGCGCGGTCCACGTCCTGGTCGATCGCGCGTTGCGGATTCGGGCGGATCTGGATCGTGACCTCCCGGGCGATCTCCGAGCGCCATTGGGCGGAGGAGGCCGAGACCAGTTCGGCGCCGCCGGCGCAGAGCGCGGCGAGAAAGGTCAGGATGGCGATGACGGCGGCGAGCGCCTGCCCGCCGGCCGAGTCCACTGGGACGAGTGGGGCGTTCCGGCTCAAGGATGCGGGCAGAGACCGCTTCTGCCCGTCGGGCGCGGCTGCCTTCCTCGGGCGGGGTTGGGACGCGGCGCTCATCCGCTTCACTCGTCGATATGCAGCTGGCCGTCGCCGAGCACGAGGCGGCGCACGTCGAGCTGATCCATGAGGCTGAAGTCGTGGGTCGCGATAACCACCGAGGTTCCGAGCCGGTTGAGCTCGATGAACAGGCGCAGCAGGCGTCGGGCGAGCGACGGATCCACGTTGCCGGTCGGCTCGTCGGCGAGCAGCAGATCGGGGCGCACGATCAGCGCGCGGGCGATGGCGGCGCGCTGCTTCTCGCCGCCCGACAGCACCGGCGGCAGCATATGCATCCGGTCGCCCAGCCCCACCCAGCGCAGGAGCTCCACGACCTCCGCCCGGTAGCTCGATTCCTCCTTGCCCTGCACCCGCAGCGGCAGCGCCACGTTCTCGTAGGTGGTCAGGTGGTCGAGGAGGCGGAAATCCTGGAACACCACGCCCATCCGGCGACGCAACGACGTCAGTTCGTCCTTGGAGATCCGCGAGACGTCCTCGCCGAACAGGGAGATCAGACCGCGGGTCGGCTTCACCGACATCAGGATGAGCCGAAGCAGGGTCGTCTTGCCGGCGCCCGACGGGCCGGTGAGGAACTGGAAGGAGTTCGGCTCGATGGAGAAGGTCAGGTCGCGCAGGACCTCGGGCCCCATGCCGTAGCGCACGCCCACATTCTCGAAATGCACGGCCGCCGCCATGCTCTCATCGTCGTCCTCGTGGTGAAACGCCCTCACGCGTGCTCTAGCCATCCTTGGAGGTTGCCGGTTCTTGTGGCGGACGAAGGCCGCGATTCGCCTTCTTATCGCCCCTGTATGGTTAGCAAGCCATAAACTTGCGGGCCCTGGACGCAAAGCGAGGGTTTCGCGGGACATTGCCGCAGGAGGGAAGGGGGATCGTGCTTCAAGAAGCCCTCCCGCGTCATCATCTGCCCTGTGCCGGCGATCCCGGACAGGACAGCAAAACCCGCCCGTCACCCGCGAAAACCATGGAGTCCGTTTGACATCCCGGGCCAAGCATGGTCGTGAAGGGGAAAGCACTAGGGCCTCCCATTCTTTGCTGGATTGATGACGATGAGCACTGCCCCCCGCATCCGGGTTCTCTTCGACGAAGACACGATCGCCAAGCGCAACGAGGCGCTGGCCCAGGAGATCGCGGCCGCCAAGCCGCAGAACCTGCTCGTCGTTGCCGTGCTCAAGGGCAGCTTCATGTTCGCCGCCGACCTGATCCGTGCCCTGCACCGCTCCGGTCTCGCCCCGCAGGTCGAGTTCGTGCACCTGTCGAGCTATCTCGACGGCACCGTCTCAACCGGCAACGTGACGATCCTGCGGGACGTGGAGAGCGACGTGCGCGGCCGCGACGTGCTGCTCGTGGACGACATCCTCGAGTCGGGCCGGACGGTGACCTTCGCCAAGGACCTGCTGATGGCCCGCGGCGCCAAGAGCGTGAAGACCGCGGTGCTCCTGGAGAAGCCCGGCAAACGCGCCGTGCAGATCCACCCGGATTACGTGGGCTTCACCTGCCCGGACGTGTTCGTCGTCGGCTACGGCATGGACGTGGCCCATTCCTACCGCCAGCTCCCCTTCGTGGGCGTGGTCGACCACCTCGACAAGAGCCCCGACCTGTTCGACAAACCGGAATGATCAGCCGTTGAGCCGCCAGATCGTCCCGTTGAGCAGGGTCGCATAGGCCACCCAGGCGAGATAGGGCAGGAGGAGGAGGCCGGCCGTGCGGTCGAGCCTCCAGAAAGCGCGGATCGTCGCCAGGATCGCCACGATCAGGGCCGCGATGACCACGAGGCCCGCGAGCGGGCTCTTGCTGCCGAAGAACGCGAAGGACCAAAGCCCGTTCAAGGTCAGCTGCACGAAGAACGCCACGATGGCCGCCCCGCGGCCGGGCCGGTTCTCCGGAAGGCTGAGGATGCGCCAGAGCGCATAGGCCATCAGGGCATAGAGCAGGGTCCAGGCGACAGGGAAGGCCCAGTTCGGCGGCGTGAAGCCGGGCTTCTGCAGGGCCGCATACCAGCCCGGGATGTTCGGCTGCGTGATGAGGCTTGCCGAGACCGCCACGGCGACCACCGGCAGCACGCTCACCAGGAAGCGCGGCAGCCGCGGCATTGCATGGCTGCCCGGCGCAGTTTGGTCTGTATGCATGCTCGAATTCCCTCTATGAGGTGCGCATCATTGTCCCTGTGACGCAACCTGTCACGCTTGCGGAGGTTCCCTCATGTCGCCATCGCGTTCCCCATGGTCGAAGCGCAGCCTGACCGCTCAGGCCATGGGCCATGTGGATCCGATCACGAAAGCGATCGTTCCGCCGATCCACGTGACGACCACCTATATCCGCGACGAGGACAACGCCTACTCCTCCGGGTTCGTCTACGGCCGGCCGGACAATGCCACGGTCCGGGAGGCGGAAGAGGTTCTGGCCATGCTGGAAGAGGCCGAGGCCGGCGCCCTGCTGTTCTCCTCCGGCATGGCGGCCGCCACCGCCGTGTTCCAGGCGCTCGATCCCGGCGATCACATCGTGGCCTCCAAGGTCATGTACTGGGCGCTGCGCAGCTGGCTGACGACGGAGGCCGTGCGCTGGGGCCTCAAGGTCGATTTCGTCGAGACGGACAACCTCGATGCCCTGCAGCAAGCCGTGAAGCCCGGCGAGACCAAGCTGGTCTGGATCGAGACGCCCTCGAACCCGCTCTGGACCATCACCGACATCGCGGCCGCCGCCGCGATCGCCCATGCGGCCGGGGCCCGGCTCGCGGTCGATTCGACTACGGCCTCGCCGTATCATACCAGGCCGCTGACGCTCGGCGCCGACATCGTCATGCATGCGGCCACCAAGGTGCTGAACGGCCATTCCGACGTGGTGGCCGGCGTGCTCGCGGGCGCCAAGGCCGACGCTTTCTGGGCGCGGGTCGCGTCGGTCCGCAAGATGCAGGGCGCTATCCTCGGGCCGTTCGAGGCCTACCTCCTGATGCGCGGCATGCGCACGCTCCACGTCCGGGCGGCCGCCCAGGCGCGGAGCGCGCTCGACCTGGCGCAGCGGTTCTCAGGCCACCCGAAGGTTGCCCGCGTGCTCTATCCCGGCCTGCCGCAGCATCCGGGCCACGACATCGCGGCCCGGCAGATGGAGAACGGCTTCGGCTACATGCTGTCGATCCAGGTCTCGGACGGGGAGGCCGCGGCGATCCGCACGGCCGCCCGCGTGGGCCTGTGGAAGCGCGCGACGTCGCTGGGCGGCGTCGAGAGCCTGATCGAGCACCGCGCCTCCATCGAAGGTCCCGGCACCCCGTGCCCGCCGGACCTCCTGCGCCTCTCCACCGGCATCGAGGACGTGGAGGATCTGTATCGGGATCTCGATACGGCTCTGCGGGGCTGACGGTCCTCCCGCGTCATGGCCGGCACTAGCACGAGGCCGGGGCCACGGGGCCAGCGTCGGGCTGCCTTGTCCCCGTTCTTCGGCCCCGTTAGCCAGCTATCTTGATCCTGTCATAAAACCTGTGCTTCTCTCGGCTAGACGCGAATGCAATTCGCCAAAAGACACGCCAAGGGAAGACCATGACACAATCCATCACCCGCCGCCGCGTCCTCCAGACCGGCGTCGCCGCCGCCGCCGTTACCGGCATGCCCCGGTTCGCCTTCGCGGCCGGCCCGGTCGTGAAGCTCCGCGTCATGGAGACCACCGACCTCCACGTGAACATCTTCCCGTACGACTATTATCGCGATGCCGCCGACGATACGGTGGGCCTGGCGCGCACCGCGACGCTCGTGAAAGGGGCCCGGGCCGAGGCCAAGAACAGCCTGCTGTTCGACAACGGCGACCTGATCCAGGGCTCGCCGCTGGGCGACTTCGTCGCCTATCGCCGCGGCATGAAGCCGGGCGACGTGCATCCCATGGTGGCCGCCATGAACGAGCTCAACTACGATTGCGGCACCCTGGGCAACCACGAGTTCAATTACGGCCTGGACTTCCTTCAGAATTCGCTCGGCGCCGCAAAATTCCCGCTGGTCTGCGCCAACGTCATCAAGGCGAACGGCGAGACCCTGCTCAAGCCCTGGCTCGTCCTCGATCGCGAATTCGTCGATGAAGCCGGCGCCAAGCAGACGCTCAAGGTCGGCGTGATCGGCTTCGTTCCGCCGCAGATCGTGCAGTGGGACAAGGCCAATCTCGACGGCAAGGCCACCACCATCGACATCGTCGATGCCGCCACCAAGTATGTGCCGGAACTCAAGAAGGCTGGCGCCGACATCGTCGTGGCGCTCTGCCATTCGGGCATCGCCGGCGGCGAGCGCAAGGGCGGCGAGGAGAATGCCGCGCTGCACCTCGCCAAGGTCGAGGGCATCGACGTGATCCTCACGGGTCATCAGCATTTCACGTTCCCGGGCGGCAAGGAATTCAACAACATTCCCGGCGTCGACGTGAAGGCCGGCACGCTCCACGGCAAGCCGGCCGTCATGGCCGGCTTCTGGGGCAGCCATCTCGGCCTTGTCGATCTCGAACTCACCAAGGAGGGCGACGCCTGGAAGGTGGCGAATTTCCGCACCGAGGCGCGTCCCATCTACGACCGTGTCGACCGCAAGATCGTCGCGAAGGTCGATTCGGACGCGGCCATCATGGCGGCCGCCCAGGCCGGCCACGACGCGACCCTGAAATACGTGCGCGAGCCCGTCGGCACCACGGCGGTTCCGATCCACTCCTACTACTCGCTCGTGTCGGACGACGCCTCCGTGAAGCTCGTTGCCGAGGCGCAAGCCTGGTACGTGGCCGATCAGCTCAAGGCCTCGCCCTTCAAGGACCTGCCGATCCTCTCGGCGGCGGCGCCCTTCAAGGCCGGCGGCCGCGGCGGTCCCAACTACTTCACCGAGATCAAGCCCGGCCCGCTCGCCATCAAGGACATGGCGGACATCTACATCTACCCGAACACGATCCGCGTGGTGAAGGTCACGGGCGCGCAGGTGCGCGAATGGCTGGAGCGCTCGGCCGGCATCTACAACCAGATCGATCCGGCCAAGGGCGGCGAACAGGAGCTCATCAACCAAAAGTTCCCGGCTTACAATTTCGACGTGATCGCGGGCGTGCAGTACAAGATCGATCCGACTCAAGGATCGCGCTACGACGACAACGGCAAGGTCGTGAATGCCGATGCGCACCGCATCAAGGACCTGACCTATAACGGCAAGCCCGTGACGGACGATCAGCAGTTTCTCGTGGTGACCAACAACTATCGCGCCGGCGGCGGCGGCAACTTCCCCGGAGCGGACGGCACCACCATCGTGTTCGAGGCGCCGGACCTCACCCGCGACGCGATCATGCGCTACATCGTCGAGAAGAAGGAAGTGGCCCCGAAAGCCGACGGCTCCTGGTCGCTCGCGGCGCCCGCGGGCGTCACCGTGACCTTTACCACCGGTCCGAATGCCGCCAACTACCAGCCGGCCGGCATCAAGGTCGAGAAGATGGGCGACGCCCCGGAGGGTTTCGTGAAGTACCGCATCGTGAGCTGATCCTCACGCAAGCAGGATAGGGAGGCGGCCGGGCGCGAGCCCGGCCGTTCTGCTTTCAGGATCCTGCGGACAGTAAACCCATCACGTGGATGTGACCGGTCGTGCGTCATTGCAGGGATGGCCGGGAATAGAGGCATCGTCGCGCGTCATGTCACTGAACGCAAATCGCAATTCTCCCGGCTGATAGTGAGGATCCTCTGGCGTAAAATTCAACACATCCAGCGGTTGAGAGAACTTTAACGCAGCGTTAACCAGCGTCGTCGCGAATGCCTGTATCGCTCCTGTTCGATCCCCATTGCTGCACCGATTGTTTTGATGATTTTGCTGCTTCGCCGCTCGGTTTCGCTTCTTCCGTCTTTGCTCCTTCTGGCTTCTCCTCTCCTGGCATCGCCCGCGATGACGACGGTCGCCGTGGCCAACGAGGTCGAGATCTGGAGCGGGACCCTCACCTCGTCCTGGCTCGACGATCATCTGGCGGTCAAGCGTGCGACCCGGCCGCGCGCGCCGGCCCGGTTGAACCGCACGCAGGTCTGGGCCAGCGGCATCGCCCGCACCGACATGCAGGCCTTCCTGCCGACGGATGTCGATCGCGCGGTCGGGGCCAAGATGCAGCCGTTCCAGGGGTATAATTTTCTGGTCGGGACGGAACTGGTCCGTGGTGGCGGCGAGACGAGCCTCCTGTCGTCGAAGGCGAGCTGGGAGGCCTTCGTGAGGCGGGACTGGGAGCGCCTCGGCGTCACGGTCGGCGTGACGACGGCGGGCTTCCTCGACAGCGGGCAGAGTGCCTATTCGCAATCGCTGAGTGGCATCATGGACATTCCGCTCGATCTCTCCTTCCAGGCATGGAGCACCGAGCTGCGGCTCGCTCCCAGCATGAACCTGGACGGCGTCAGCGGAGACATCAGCACAGGCCTTGTGTCGGAACTCGTCGGTCGAACCCGGCTGACCTCGCCGGCCGACCGCTTCCGGTCGGACCTCCATGTCCGGGTCGGCTATGGGGTCGCGCCCAACACCCGGCCCGTCGCGTCAGCGACACTCGAGCTGCGGATCGCGCCCAACCTCTGACGCCGGCAGCCGCCGCGGGGATCCCGGCTCCTTCCACCGCAGAACCCCGAGACCCGAACCTGACCTCTGGCGCACATCTTTACCGCCGAGGAGCAGGACGCCGTCCTCGGATGGCTTGAAAAAGCCCTCGAAGGGAAGAAATAGAACCGGGACTGCCAGCAGCGCCCGGGCTCCAGCCCGTTGATCAAGGCGCGTGATCGGAGAGAATTGTGGGACAGCTGACCTTCGACGGCCTCGGGCCCTACGACCTGCCCGACGCAACCCATGCCGATGCGCAAAAGGACGGCGATGGGTTCATGATCTCGTTTCGCCTGTGGAAGTCGGAGAAGGAATGGACCCTGGTCCGAATCCATGTGAGCGACAAGGAGGCCGAAAAGCTCGGCCGCCAGATCGGGGATGCCCGCGTCAGATCGGACGGATCGACCATCATCTAGATCTCATGGTCACCCTTGATCCCGCGTCCATGCGAGGCGTATGGCCAGGATGCTCTCCGAACCCGGCCGGGGACCTCTCAAAAGCCGCATTGTCGCTCTAGATGAGGAGAATCGGCAGCTCATCGTTCGGCTGCTGTTCTTTCAGGCGCAATCCTGCCCTCGAAGCCCATGTCATTTCGAGGTGTATCATGAAGACGCAACTGCAGCCGATCCGCGGCTATCGAGCGCTCGTCGTCGACCGGTCGACAGGGAACTTCGCAACGCATCATCTGCACAGCGATGATCACGATCTTGCCAATGAGTGGGCCCGTTGCCTGGCTCAATCGTGCCGGGTGGAGCTCTGGCATGATGCTCAGCTCGTCGGGTCGTTCCCTCCCATGGTGAGCCGCAGGACGGTGCGCCTCGGTTGAGGCGTCGGCCCTGGGGTGCGGCGTGTTCTTACAAATGACGTGTTGTCGCTATATGTTTGATGGATCAGCGGTTCCCTAGTCGGCCGCTGCCCTTTTGGGCGCATGAGGCGTCTCGGAGCTGTCCGGGCTTTGGAGAATGACGCATGCCAGTCGATCTGCCGCCGAACAAGAAGCCCCCTCTCTCCGCCGAGGCCACGTTCAGCCTGCTGCTGGACCGGTCCTTGAACTGGCTTGCGGTGGTTGTGGTGATTGCCCTGCTGCTGTGGGCCTATGAACTGGGTCTGATGCCGCTGATCTAGGCATCGCACGCCGATGTGACGCATCACGGCAGCGGAATCAGATCGCTCATGGTCTCCGGTTTCGGTTCCTTGCCGAGGCGTCGGCGCTTGGCCAGGATGAGGGTGCCGTTCAGCTCGCCGCCGAAGAGGAAAATGGCCCCGAGGGTGTAGAGAAAGATCAGGGCCACCATGGCGGTGGCGAGACCCCCATAGGTCGACGCGTAGGCGCCCGGATAGAATTCGAGGTACCAGCTGAAGGCGAAGCCGCCGAGAAGCCACAGGGCCAGCGTCACGCCCACGCCGGGCAGCACGGCGCGAAACCGTCGGCGTCCCGCAGGGACAAGCTTGTGGGCGAAAAGCAGCCCCGCCACGATGACGACGGTCGCCACCCCGACCCGCAGGAACCCGATCAGACCATCGAGAGGTTTCAGGGCCGGAACCCAAGAGAGCACGCCGCGCCAGACGAAGGGGCCGAGCACGACGAGGAGCGCCAGGGCGAGCAGCATCATGGCGCCCGCGATGACGAACGCGATCGATTCGAGCCGCGTCAGCCACCAGGCGCGGGTTTCCCGCACCCCATAGGCGCGGTTGAGGCCGACCCGGAGGCTCTCCACGCCGCTCGATGCGAAATAGAGCGCGAGCACGAGGCCCAGGGTCACCACGTCGCTGCGCCGGACCGACAGGATGTTGTGCACCTCGCCGGCGATCGGCCCCGCCACCTCCTTCGGCCAGGCCTCGAGGATGATGTCCGCCACCTCGTCGGCCAGGGTCCCGGTCCCGAACAGGCTCGCCAGGGCGGTGACCAGGATCAGGAACGGGAACAGCGACGTCAGCACCGAGAGGGCGATATGGCTCGCGATCGCCCAGGAATCGTGCAGCACGAAGCGGGTGGACGCGATGGCGACGAGTTCGAGCCAGAGGCGAAGGCGGTTCAAAAGACGGGTCTCCAGGCTGCTGGAGATGGTGCGGCGGGGGCCGAGGGCAAGGAAGCCGCCCCCGCAAGGATCTGAGAGCCGTGCAATCCGAAGTGCATTGTCCCTGTTCCTGACTCCCGGCTCCTGCAGGTCGACTTTTAGACGAGGCCGCGTGGATCGACAAAGGCCGAGGTTCGGGCCTACAAGCCGGGAGACGATCCTTGCTCCTCCACGGCCATGAACCCCACCGTCTTCGCCCGCCTCGCGCCCCCGCTCTTCGTGCTCATCTGGGCGACAGGCTTCATCGTCGCCCGGTTCGTGGCGCCCTATGCCGAACCGCTGACCTTCCTGCTCGTCCGGTACGTTCTGGCCACTCTCGTGCTGGCCGGCATCGTCACCGCGGCACGCGTGTCGTGGCCCCGCGCCTGGCATGATTGGCGCAACAGCCTGATCGCCGGCATCCTCCTGCACGGGCTCTATCTCGGCGGCGTCTTCTGGTCGGTGAAGCACGGGCTGCCGGCCGGGATCTCCGCCCTGGTGGCCGGCCTCCAGCCGCTGGCGACCGGGCTGCTGGCCGGGCCCCTGCTGGGCGAGCGGGTGTCCCCGCGCCGGTGGGTCGGGATCGGCATCGGCTTCATGGGGGCGGCGCTCGTGGTCGCCCCCAAGCTCGGGGATGGTGGCGTGCCGCCGCTGGCGCTCGGGGTCTGCGTGCTCGGGATGCTCTCGATCACCTTCGGGACGATCTGGCAGAAGCGCACCGGCAGCAGCCTCGATCTGCGGGTCAATGCGGCCATCCAGTATATCGGCGCCGCTGCCGTCACCCTGCCCCTCGTGCTGCTGACGGAGGAGGGCCACATGGAGCTGAGCCTGCCGCTTCTGGGCGCCCTGGCCTGGGCCGTACTCGGGCTGTCGATCGGGGCCATCGGCCTTCTGCTCTTCCTCATCCGCCAGGGCGCGGTGGTCGGCGTCGCGACGCTGCTTTATCTGGTGCCGCCGGTCGCGGCGCTCATGGCCTTCGCGCTTTTCGGCGAGACCCTGAGCCTGATCCAGCTCGCCGGCATGGGGCTCGCAGCCCTCGGCGTCGCCGTGGCGAGCCGGAGCTGAAACGCAAAAGCCCCGGAGCGCACGCTCCGGGGCTTCATGGCGCGGTTGTCTTATTTCGTGATCTTCACGGAGACCGGATCGCTCGCCGGAAACGTCTCCTCCACGCCTTCGTCGAGGAGCTCGTCCTGGTGCTTCTTCCGGTTCTCGGATGCCTTGTCGTCCTTGCGCTCCGGCTTGTCCTTCGGGGTGTCCTGCTTGCGGTTGTCGTCCGCCATGGTGTGTCTCCTGTGGAAGGATGGCGCTCCTGCTGAGACGACAACGCAACAGGCCAAGCTTCGATCCTTCTTCCCGGCCGCAAACAAAAACGGCGCCGCGAGGCGCCGTTTTCATCAGGTCGAGAGCCTTCAGCGCGGCTGCCCCTGCTGCTGGTTGACGAAATAGTCGAAGGGCAGCTCGGCGATGCGGAACCAGGTCAGCTCCTTCTCGCGGAAGGCGTTCCAGGAATCGTACACCTTCTTGAACTTGGGATTGGAGGCGGCGAGCTCGTTGTAGAGCTTGTAGGCTTCCTTGTAGCTCTGCTCCATCACGTCCCGCGGGAAGGGACGCAGCTGCACGCCCTGACCCACGAGGCGGCGGATCGCATCGGCGTTCTGGGCATCGTACTTGGCCACGCACATGGCGTTGGCTTCCGCGCAGGCGGCTTCGAGGATGGCTTTGTAGTTGGCCGGCAGCTCATTCCACTTGTTCATGTTCACGTAGAGCGAAGGCTGCGCGCCGCCCTCCCAGAAGCCCGGATAGTAGTAGTACTGGGCGACCTTCACGAAGCCGAGCTTCTCGTCGTCGTGCGGCCCCGAGAATTCCACAGCATCGAGGGTGCCGCGCTCGAGCGCCGGGTAGATGTCGCCTGCGGCGAGCACCTGGGGCACGACGCCGAGCTTCTGCATGATCTGACCGCCCATGCCGGCGATGCGCATCTTGAGGCCCTGCAGGTCCGCGATGCTCTTGATTTCCTTGCGGAACCAGCCACCCATCTGGGCGCCCGTCTGACCGGCCGGGATCGGATAGATGTTGTAGTCCTTCGTGAACTCGCGCACGAGATCGAGGCCGCCGCCGTAATGCATCCAGGCATTGTGCTGGCGCACGTTCATGCCCCAGGGCACGGAGGTCTCGAACATGAAGGTCGGGTCCTTGCCGATGAAGAAGCTCGACAGGGTGTAGGAGCATTCGACGGTGCCGTTCTGGGTGGCGTCGAGGGTCTGGAGCGCGCCGACGATCTCGCCCGCGGCGAAGACCTGGATCTGAAACTTGTTGTCGGTCGCGGCCGCCACGCGCTTGGCGATCATCTCGCCCGCGCCGAAGAGGGTGTCGAGGCTCTTCGGATAGGCCGAGCTCATGCGCCAGCGGATCTCCGGCTGCGCCTGCGCGACCGCCGGGGAGGCGACGGCGCCTGCGGCTGCCGCAAGGCCCGCGCCTTTGAGAACTTTTCTTCTGTCCATGAGCATTTCCTCGACCGATTTATGTCGTCACTGCCGGTTTGGCTGAACAATCCATAAAGCCGGAGGAGGGCCGCTGTCACTCCGCCTTCCGTTGGGACAGATATGCAGTGGGAAAGGCCAAGCTATGCGTTGGCGTCATTGATGCCGCTGTCCGGCAACCGCTCTCGACGTCATCACCGGGACAAGCCCGGTGATGACGTGTGAAGCTCTTCGCCGCTTCGGCCGAAACGGCCGCGGGACGATTACCGCTCTTCGCTGCCGCCCTTGGAGAGCGGACGCTGCTGCTGGCCGCTATGGGCGCGGGCGGAGCGCTTCGGCGGCTTCTCGTCCCCGGTCGAGGAGGTCGAGCGCCCGCCGGACTGGCTCGCCGTAGGATGGCCGCGCACCAGGGTGCCCTTGGGTACGTCCACCGCATTGCCGGGGGCCGGCACCCGGGCTCGGGACGTGGCTCCGCCGCTCATCCCGGTCGGCCCCGTGGTGCCTTCGGTCTGCGCGCCGCGGGGCGCCGGACTCTTGGCCGCGGTGGTGTTCACGCTCTCGGCGATCTCCTCGTTCGACATCTGGAAGCCGGCCTCGTCGTCTTCCTCTTCCGGCACTTCCTTGAAGGAGTGGATGCCGGCCTTCGAGCCGCTCGTCGGGCGGTTGTCGTCCACGTGGTCAATGTCGAGATCCGGATCGAGCTTCTTCGAGGCGCCCATGATGCCGGTGGCTTTCGCGGCGGCGCGCTTGGTGTTGCCGACGTCGTTGCGCTGGGTCGGGCCAGCGATGAAGTCATCGCCGGTCTCTTCCTGGGTGACTTCGTTCAGCACCTCGTCGACCGGCGGCTCCGGGGGGCGGCCACGTTTGTCTTGCGCCATGGGGTATTCCTCTTCTCGGGGTTTCGAGCAGACCTCATGTCTGCGGCTTGCAAAGGCAACGTCCTGTCGAAGCAGGGTGTTCCGGCCCCGGATCCGTGAAAACGGAGCCGGATTTCCTTATTTGCCAAGCTCTTTCTGGATGTCCTGCAGGAGCGTCAGATGCTCCTTGATCTGTCCGCTGGCGAGGCGCGCCACATTGGCCATCTCACGGTTGCCGGAGCCCTGCTTGAGATAGCTCTCCTGAAGCTTCAGCAGGTCCTGGTGGCCCTGGATCTGCAGGGCGACGTAATCCTTGTCGAAGGCGGCTCCCGGCTGCGCCTTCGAGAGACGCTCCATGGCCTGCGAGTCCTTCTGCGGCAGCTCCGGAGCCGTCGCGGCGGATTGCTGCGCGCCCTGCGTGGTGGAGGCGGTCGCATTCGGATCGGCGAAGGAATGCATGATGTCCGCGAGGAGGTTCTGCTCGCCGATCTCGAAATCGGCGAACTGCTTCACGCGCGGGTTCTGCGCCTTGCTGTGCGCGAAGTTCGACTGCTGCAGCGACACGGTGCCGAGAGCCAGGACCTGCTGAACGTATTGGCGGTCGGCCTGCGATTGCTGCTGGCCCATGGCGGCTGGTGCGCTGTTGGCCTGGCCCTGCCGGGCGGGGGTCTGCGTGTCCTGCGGGGCGCCGCCCTGCTGGGTGCGCTGCTGGCGCTCCTGCGCGTTCTGGCCGAGAGCGGGATTGACCTGCGTTTCCGCAGGCTGCGGCGTCGTGGACTGGGGAATGGCCTGGTTCTGCTGCTGGGCGAGAGCGGGAAGGCTGGCGGCGGCCATGAGGCCGGCAATGACAAGACGGCGTGACGACATGAAGGGCTCCTGCAAACGGATCGTGAGAGCGAACGTTTGCGGGAGGGTTTGGTTCGGGCAGCGGGCGCGGGCGGACTGTCCTATCCGGCCTTCGCAAGCGCGAGGCCGGTCACGATCATGAGGGCTGACGCCCACCGGGCGATGCCGAACCGTTCCTTCAGGACCACGGCGGCGATCAGAGCGGCGAACAGAACCGACGTCTCACGGACGGCGCCGACCAGTCCGATCGGGGCCTTCGTCATGGCCCACAGGGCCGTCCCGTAGGAGATGTTGGCGATGGCCCCCGCGGCAACGCTCTTGCCCCACACGGAGGCCGGCGCGCTGAACAAGGCCGCTCCCTGGAAGCGGATCATCCCGAAGATCATGAACGCCCCCGTGAGCGCCATCATGGCGAGCAGGTACCCGGTGGAATTGCCCGACAGGCGCGCGCCCACACCGTCGACCAGGGTGTAGCCGACCACCGTGGCGGCGGTCAGTGCGGCGATCGTGAGGCTTCGGACATTCAATCCGCCGCGCCGCACGGCATCGATGCCCAGGCCGAGAATGCCACCGCACAAGATGCCGATCCCCAGCCACGTCACGGGCTTGAGCGTTTCGCCCAGGAGCAGCATCGCCAGGAGCGTGGTGAACAGGGGCGCGCTGCCTCTGACCAGGGGATAGATGGCGGAATAATCCGCGTACCGGTAGGCAAGGCCGATCAGGACGAAATACGCCACGTGGATCAGCGCCGATCCCACCAGGTGGACGGAACTGGCCGCGTCGGGCAGGCCCGAAACCAGCAGAGCCGGAACCGCCGCGACAGCCGACCCGATGGCGATCCGGCCGGCCTGGATCAGCGGGTCTCCCTTGCCGGACTTGGCCATGGCGTTCCAGCTTGCGTGCAGGAACGCAGCAACCAGAACGAAGGCGAAGACATCAGGGGACATCTCGGGTCGGGCACTTGGAGGCGACAGGCCGTCACTTGCTACATCATGGCGGCCGCCCAGGAAAGGTCGAACGCCGCGTCGCACCGACGTTCGGCTCCCTGCCCGATGGTCAGCACCAATCCTTGTCGGACGTCACCTGCATCTCGTCGGCGGCGCGCTTGATATCGGCGAGATCGACCGGATCGCTGAACGGATCTTCGTCGAGCACCGTCACCCGGTTCAGGCGCTTCTGCCAGCGCCGCAGCTCGTCGATATAGGGCTGATACGGCACCCGCTTCAGGCGCCCATTGTCTTCGACCAGATCGCACAGGCCGTTGTGCAGCCATTCGCCCGTGTGCCAGTCGGGCATGTCGACCGCCGGGAACAGGCACACGCCGTGCAGGTCGATGCCCTTGCGCACCGCCGCCAGCGATTCCTCGACCATGTCGCAGAGCCAGTCCGGACGGCCTTCGCGCAGGCCGCTCGTCTCGCCCACGATCATCGGCCGGCGGTAGCGTTCCCAGGCATAGGCGAGGAGATCTCCCAGCGGCCGAATGCGCTCGTCGTGCGGCTCCAGGGACGCGTGCGGCCCGGTCTCGCGATATTCCATCTGGCCGAACGAGTAGCAGTTGACCCCCACGATATCGAGCGCCTCCGGCGACCCGCCGAGCTCCGGGTGCCGGCGTCCGGCGATCACGTCCCAGGCATAGAACGTGTCCGTGTAGGTCTCGCGCTCGGCCTCGTCCTTCAGGTCGGGCCGGTCGCGGGGCGCGACGACCAGGATGAGCGGGTCGATATGCACCATGCGGGCCTTGGGATCGACGGCCCGGATGGCGTTGACCGCCGCGATGTCGGCCCGGCACAGGGACAGGCGCAGCCGGTGCCGCAAGCCGTCCGACTTGCCGAAAGGAGCCGTCCAGCCCCACTCGCCGCCCATGAAGGCGAAGAAGGTGATCTCGTTGATGGGGGTGAAGAAATGCGGGCCGCGGATGCGCGGCGTCACGTATTCGGCCGCGGCCCGGGCATAGGCGGCGAACCGGTCCGTGAACTCGGGCGAGAAGGGATCGAGGTCGTCGGGATAGCCGTAATGGCACAGGTCCCAGATCGGCAGGATCTGGTGTCGGTTCATGGCCGCGATGAAAGGGTCGAGGCCGGAGAAGTCGTACACGCCGCCCTTGTCCACGAAGGGCCAGGGGATCCCCTGGCGGGCGACCGCGATGCCGAGCGAACGCAGGAAGGCGTAATCCTCGTCCACGTGCTCCCGGTGCTGCGTCTCCGCGACGAGATCCCGCCGGCCCTGGTCCTTCCAGATGAAGGTGGAGCATTCGAAGCCCGACAGGAAGAAGGTCGGGAAGATGCCCGCCTGCACGGCGGAGGCATCGGCGTTTCCCGGCGACGGTTCGTGCACGGCAGATTCTCCTCCAAACATGGATCCGGCCTGCCGCGTGCGCGGCAAGCTCGACCATCCACCGTCAGGACAAGCACATGAACGACACGCGGTTCCTCGCGCGGATCCCAGGCTTCGGGATGAACTTCGGCCAAGCGGGTCCGTTGTGACAAGGCGGGATCACACACGGGAGGACCCATGCCGGAGCGGACGAAACGGATCATCGTGCTGGCGATTGCGGTGCTGCTCGCGCTCGTCGTGCTTCAGCCTTACGTGACCGGCTATCTCTTCTCGGCCCGTGAGCCGCGGCCCGTCGCGGCGCGCGGAGACCTGTCGGACTACGAGCAGTCGACGATCCGCGTGTTCGAGACCGTGGCGCCCTCGGTGGTTCAGGTGGTGGCCCTGCAGGGCCGCGGGCCTTCGGGCGGAGAGCCGGCGGGATCCGGCACCGGGTTCATCTGGGACGCGGCCGGCAACGTCGTGACGAACAACCACGTGGTCGAGAACGGCTCCTCCTTCGTGGTGCGCCTGGCCTCCGGAGAGGTTCTGCCGGCCGAGGTGGTGGGCCGTGCGCCGAACTACGATCTCGCGGTGCTGCGGGTCGAGCGCCGGGGCGGGCTGCCGGCGCCGGTTCCGGTGGGACGCTCGGCCGATCTCAAGGTGGGCCAGACGGCCTACGCCATCGGCAATCCGTTCGGCCTCGACCAGTCGCTCACCACCGGCATCATCAGCGCCCTCAAGCGCCGCCTGCCCACCAGCGGCGGCCGCGAGGTCGCCGATGTGATCCAGACGGACGCGGCGATCAATCCGGGCAATTCCGGCGGCCCGCTGCTCGATTCCGCCGGTCGCCTCATCGGGGTCAACACGGCGATCTTCTCGCCGTCCGGCACAAACGCGGGCATCGGCTTCGCCATCCCGGTCGACGTGGTCAACCGGGTCGTGCCGGAACTCATCCGCAGCGGCCGCGTGCCGACGCCCGGCATCGGCATCCTGGCAGGTGACGAGACCCTTGCGGCCCAGCTCGGAGTGAACGGCGTGATCGTGGCGGGCGTCGTGCCGGGCTCGCCGGCGGACCGCGCCGGGCTTCGCGGCGTCGACACGCGGGCCGGTATCATCGGGGACGTGATCGTGGGTGTCGCGGATGCGCCCGTGCGACACCTGTCGGACCTGACGGACAAGCTCGAGAGCACCGGCGTGGGCAACACGGTGTCGCTGACGATCCTTCGCGACAACCGGCAGCAGAATGTCGAGGTGACCGTCGTCGACGTGGGAGAACAGACTCCCCGCGCACGCAGACCATAAAGAGAACAGAACTTCGGCCGGGTCCGATTTGTTTCCTGATGACCGAAACTTTCATCCAGTCCCGCCGTTAGCCATCGAACCTTCACCAACGGAGGAGCGAATGAAACCTGACAGCACCGAACCCAACATCCTGGTGCAAAGCTCGGCAGTCGATCTGGGCGACATGTTTCCCGAATATGCGAAGACCAACGTCCTTCAGGTCGCCGGAAAATACTTCGGTCACCTGAGCTCGGCCTCCGTTCACGTGACGCGCGAAGGCATCACCTATCGCTGCACGGTGAACATGCAGATGGGCGCGCTCAAGATGATGAGTGGGGAGGCCAAGAACAAGGACCTCTACGCGGCCTTCCGGGCGGCCCTGCAGAAGACCGGAAAGCAGCTTCGCCGGTCCAAGCGCGAGCTGCGCGAGGACAAGGCCGAGCGCATCGACAAGGACATGCTCCTGCGTGAAGGCACGACGCCGCGCCGCACGCAACGGCGCAGCGAAGACGTCGTCCCGGCGGCCAACGACGAGGGCGACTACCGCGCCGCCGCCGAATAATCCGACAGGTCGAGGCTTCCGCCACCCTTGGCTCTCCGTCGCACCGAAGGGGCGTTTCACCCGCATGTGTCCCTGCGATGGAGTCCCTGCCACGTCATCACCGGCCTTGTGCCGGTGATCCCGATGGTCCGGAACGCCGCGCTTTTCCGATCGAGATGGCCGGCACATGGCCGGCCATGACGTCGGAGTGTTGTTCCCCACGGCCGCAAGCCTGAATGACAGGAACGATGTCGTGAAAACAAAAATGGCCGGGCTTCGTGCCCGGCCATCTTCGTCCATCGTTATGGACAAGCCGCTCAGTTCAGCCGCACGCCTTCCGGCGGACGCTCCGAGCCGACCGTGACATCGCCGATCATGAGGCCCATGGGGCCCGCATGCACCGGCACGGTTTCGCCGTCGCGGATCTCACCGGACAGGATGAGCTCCGCCAGCGGATCCTGCACGTGCTTCTGGATCACGCGCTTCAACGGACGTGCGCCGTAGGCCGGATCGTAGCCTTTGTCGGCGAGCCAGTTGCGCGCCTCCTCGTCGAGCTGCAGCACGATCTTGCGATCCTCCAGCAGCTTCTGCAGGCGGCGCATCTGGATATCGACGATCGCTCCCATCTCCGAGCGCTTCAGCCGGTGGAACAGGATGATCTCGTCCACACGGTTGAGGAACTCGGGCCTGAAGTGCGAACGCACCACCGTCATCACCTCGTCGCGCACCGCATCGGTGTCCTGGCCCTCCGGCTGGTTCACCAGATATTCGGCGCCGAGATTCGACGTCATGATGATGAGCGTGTTGCGGAAGTCCACGGTGCGGCCCTGGCCGTCCGTGAGGCGTCCGTCGTCGAGCACCTGCAGCAGCACGTTGAACACGTCCGGATGCGCCTTCTCGATCTCGTCGAACAGCACCACCTGATACGGCCTGCGGCGCACGGCTTCCGTCAACGCGCCGCCCTCCTCGTAGCCCACATAGCCAGGAGGCGCACCGATGAGCCGGGCGACCGAGTGCTTCTCCATGTATTCCGACATGTCGAGGCGGATCAGCGCCGTCTCGTCGTCGAACAGGAAGCTCGCAAGCGCCTTCGTCAGCTCGGTCTTGCCGACGCCCGTGGGGCCGAGGAACATGAACGACCCGATGGGCCGGTTCGGATCCTGCAGGCCCGCGCGGGCGCGGCGCACCGCGGTCGACACCGCCGTGACGGCCTCGGCTTGGCCGACGACGCGACGCCCAAGATCCTGCTCCATGTGCAGCAGCTTCTCGCGCTCGCCTTCGAGCATCTTGTCGACGGGCACGCCGGTCCAGCGCGAGACGACGCCCGCCACGTGATCGGGCGTGACCGCCTCTTCCATCAGTCCGCCGCCGTCGGCTTTCGCCTCGACATCGGAGAGCTGCTTCTCGAGCCCGGGGATGACCCCGTAGGAGAGCTCGCCGGCCTTCGCCCAGTCGCCGTTGCGTTGCGCGGACGCCAGCTGGTTGCGGGCCTCCTCGAGCTTCTTCTTGAGGTCGGCCGCGGTGCCGAGCTTGTCCTTCTCGGCCTTCCAGCGCGCCGTGATGGCGTCCGACTGCTCCTCGAGATCGGCGAGCTCCTTGGTGAGGCGCTCGAGGCGGTCCTTGGAGGCGGTGTCAGTCTCCTTCTTGAGCGCTTCCTGCTCGATCTTCAGGCGGACGATCTCGCGGTCGATGTTGTCGAGCTCCTCGGGCTTCGAATCGACCTGCATGCGCAGGCGCGACGACGCCTCGTCGACGAGATCGATGGCCTTGTCGGGCAGGAAGCGGTCGGTGATGTAGCGGTTCGAGAGCGTCGCGGCGGCGACAAGCGCCGAGTCGGTGATGCGCACCCCGTGATGCTGCTCGTACTTCTCCTTCAGGCCGCGCAGGATCGACACGGTGTCCTCCACCGTGGGCTCGCTGACGAAAACCGGCTGGAACCGGCGGGCGAGCGCCGCGTCCTTCTCCACGTGCTTGCGGTACTCGTCGAGGGTCGTCGCCCCGACGCAGTGCAGCTCGCCGCGGGCGAGCGCGGGCTTCAGGAGGTTCGAGGCGTCCATGGCCCCGTCGGCCTTGCCGGCGCCGACGAGCGTGTGCATCTCGTCGATGAACAGGATGATGCCGCCTTCGGCGGACGTCACTTCCTGCAGCACGCTCTTCAGGCGCTCCTCGAACTCGCCGCGGTATTTCGCGCCGGCGATCAGCGCGCCCATGTCGAGGGCGAGCAGCTGCTTGTCCTTCAAGGATTCCGGCACGTCGCCGTTGACGATGCGCAGGGCGAGGCCTTCGACGATGGCGGTCTTGCCGACGCCGGGCTCGCCGATCAGCACCGGGTTGTTCTTGGTGCGGCGCGAGAGCACCTGGATCGTGCGGCGGATCTCCTCGTCGCGGCCGATCACCGGATCGAGCTTGCCGTCGCGGGCCGCTTCGGTGAGGTCGCGCGCGTATTTCTTGAGCGCATCGTAGGCGTTCTCCGCCGTCGCGTTGTCGGCGGTGCGGCCCTTGCGCAGGGCATTGATGGCGGTGTTGAGCCCCTGGGCCGTCACTCCGGCCTGGGCCAGGATCTTGCCGGCTTCCGTGTCCTTCTCGACCGCAAGCGCCAGCAGCATCCGCTCGACGGTGACGAAGGAATCGCCCGCCTTCTCGGCGGCCTTCTCGACCGTGTCGAAGAAGCGCATGAGCTCGCGGGTGGCCTGCGGCTGCGAGGCGGAGCCGGACACCTTCGGCTGCTTGGCGAGCCATTGCTCCACCGCCGCATGGGCGTCGCGGGAGCGGCCGCCGGCGCGGTCGATCAGGCCGGCGCACAGGCCTTCCGGATCGTCGAGCAGAACCTTCAGCACATGCCCGGGGGCCAGCTGCGGATGGCCCTCGCGCACGGCGAGATTCTGCGCCGCCTGCACGAATCCCCGGGCACGCTCGGTATACTTTTCGAAATTCATTCTCATCCCTCCTCAGATCCGCCCGCCCTCCTCGAGGCACGGGCCGATCCTGCGATGTCGGACCTCCTCCTGGAGCATCCGCGAACCTTAGGTGGTGTGTCCAATTCGTCACAACAAGGGGGAGGAACCCGCTCGCGATGCTGGCATTGACACTGCAACAGTCTTGAGGAGACCCCCATGACACGCGATCCGCGCTCGGACGCCGAAAAAGCCCGCGCCGACCTGGCCCGCAATGCGGAGCTCGGCCTGGCGGTTCCGGAAAGCCCGCTCGAGGAAGGGCCTTCGGTGACGCCGGAGACCTTCGGCGACACCACCGGGAACGGGCAGGTGTCCCCAAGGCCCGGCCAGACCCTGGCGCAGGCCGAGGCGGACCGCGACATCGGCGATTCGACCGGGACCATCACCACGTCCCGGGACATTCCGGTCGACCCCAGGAACGTGAAAGCCCCTCCGACTCATCGCAGCGACAAAGAAGACGGCGTGCTCACCCGCGCCAAGGAGTGACAAGACATGGCCCTTTCCGATCTGATCGCCCGTTTGAGCCCGAGCCGCCGCCGCGCCGAAAAGGCCGAGAAGGCGCGCGACGAGCTGAAGGCCAATGCCGAGAAGGCCCTGCGCATGAAGCAGGAGGCCGGCCCGCAGACCCATATCCCCGAGCACCAGACCTCCCATGAGGGCATGCAGAAGGACCCGCATATGGTGGAGTTCGACCGTTCGAGCGGCCGCGAGGCCGGCTTCACGCCTCAGCTCAAGCGCTCCAAGGTGGCCCGTTCGGGCGACGCATCGTAAGGCTTGCGCCTGCGCTCGTGAAAAGCCCCGCAGTTTCGGCGGGGCTTTTTCTGTTTGCCGCCCGAAACGACACACCCTGCCGTCATGGCCGTCCCCGGACTTGATCCGGGGATCAGTCCCGGCCATCCCAAGTGGAAGGGCGCAGCGTTTCGGAGGAACGGGATCACCGGCACAAGGCCGCTGATGACGTGAGCGGATCCCTTGCTCCTGCCTCGCTCGCCTTCTATCGATAGGCCATGAGCATCCGCATCGCCTCCCTCCAGCGCTATCCGGTCAAGGGCCTGTCGCCCGAGCCCCTGTCCTCCGTGTCCCTCACGAAGGGCGATTACTTTCCTGGCGACCGGCTGTTCGCCATCGAGAACGGCCCGGCCGGTTTCGACCCGGAGAACCCGCAGCATCAGCCCAAGATCAAGTTCCTGATGCTGATGCGCAACGAGAGCCTGGCGCGGCTCAAGACCCGCTATCTCGATTCGATCACGACGCTGTTCATCGAGGAGGGCGGGCGCGAGGTGGCCCGCGGCGATCTCTCCACACGGGAGGGGCAGCTTGCCGTCGAGGCCTTCTTCCGCCGCTTCATGCCCAGGGACCTGCGCGGCCCGCCAAAGGTGCTCGCCGCTCCGCAAGGCTTCCGGTTCACCGATTCCCGGCGCGGCTTCGTCTCGCTCATCAACCTGGCGAGCGTGCGCGAGCTGGAGAATGTGGTGGGGGCACCGGTCGATCCCCTGCGCTTTCGCGGCAACGTCCACCTGGAGGGGCTGGAGCCCTGGGCCGAGTTCGGTCTCGTCGGCCAGGTGCTGACCACGGCCTCGGGAGCACGCCTGAAAGTCACCAAACGGATCGAGCGCTGTGCCGCCACCAACGTGGACCCGGACACGGGCATTCGCGACCTGGAGATCCCGAAAAGCCTCATGAAGGCGTATGGGCACTTCGATTGCGGCATCTATGCCGAGGTGCTGAGCGGCGGAACGCTCGAGGTCGGCGGGGACCTGGAGACCGAGCAGGCGACCCTGGCGCTGTAATCTCTTTCCGTTCGGTGGTCCGGCCGGGAACGACATCCTCACGTCATCACCGGCCTTGTGCCGGTGCTCCCGATCGTAAGGGCTCGGTGCCTCACCGGATCGGGATGGCCGGGACAAGCCCGGCCATGACGGGGCGGGAATCCGTTCCCCCCCGCAGGATCGCGGCCGCCGTTCTCTGGGCAAAAAAAGGGAGAGCCTGGCTCTCCCTTTTCGCATCTTGTGAGGTGAAGGCTTACTCGGCGGCCGGGGTCTCGGCCGGATCCGGCGTGAAGCCGGCATTCTCGGCATTGGCCGCCTCGATCATCTCCTGGCGGGTGCGGCGGCGGCGGCGCGGACGGGGAGCCTCCTCGTCGTTGGCCGCTTCCTGCACCACGGGCGGAGCCGGGGGAGCCTCCTCGACGGTGGCCGGCGCCGGCGTGCGGACCGGGTTCGTCAGGAAGGCCGGAAGCGTACCCTGCTCGGGCGCCTCGGCGTCGTCCCGGCGGCGGTCGCGCTGGAAGCGCTCGCGGCGCTCAGGGCGGTCCCCACGCTCGAAGCGGTCATTGCGCTCGGGACGGTCGGTCCGCTCCTGGCGGTCCTGCCGATCCTGACGTTCGAACCGGGCAGGACGCTCGCCGCCCTCGGAACGGGCCTCGTAGGGCTGCTCGTCGCGCTGCTGATCCTGACGTTGGAAGTCCTGGCGCGGCTGGCGGTCGCGCTGGAAGCGCTCGCGACGGTCGCCCCGATCTTGGCGGTCGTTCCGGTCGCCGCGATCCTGGCGGTCGCCCCGATCCTGACGATCGGTGCGGTCGAAGCGCGGCTGACGCTCGTTGCGCTCGCCCCGGTTCTCGTAGGGCTGCGGCTGGGAGCCGAAATCCTGGTCGTCGCCATTGCCGAAATCCTGGCCGCCGGCGCGCTCGAAGCCGGGGCGCTCGCCCTGGCCGAAGCCCTCGTCCTCGCCGCCCTCCTCGTCGAAGGAGCGCTGCTGCTGGTAGCCGTACTGCTCACGCAGCTGCTCCTGGGCGGCCGCGATGATGCGGAAATAGTGCTCGGCGTGCTGGAAGTAGTTCTCGGCCGCCACCGGGTCGCCGCTCGACTGCGCGTCGCGGGCGAGCTGGCTGTACTTCTCGGCAATATGCTGAGCCGTGCCGCGGATCTTCACGTCCGGGCCGTTCGACTCGTAGCTCTTCGTCAGGGGATTGGGCCCCTTGTTGTTGTTGCGGTTGTTGTTGTTACGACCGCGCATACGCCTGTTTTGTCCTGGTCTCATCGTTCGCTCTACGAGCCTCGCTGGTTCTTCACGCCCACGCGATATGCAAGCCAATATTCACCGAACGGGCTCAGCGCCCACCGTTCGCGTGGCAACCGTCTGACATTCGGCCATAGCCCATCAAAGGCTCAAGCCATCCTTCAGTGTCGGGTTCAGATGATCGCGCCAGGCTGTTTCTGTTTCAAAAGCCCCTGCCTGCGCGACTGATATCGTTTGGTCTTCCGGCATGCCCCTCAGGGGCTGCCGATTTGTTTAGACCGAGGACGATCTCTAGACCCGAATCTAGCGGGTTCCTCCCGGTCCAACAAGGGCTAATTCCGATTTTATCCCGCTCTTGGACACAAAAGCCGCATCCTGTTCATCACGATCGCCTCATGGCGACGCAGCGGGGATGACCTGACAGATCGTGGGCGATCCGCAGGATTTCAAGGCCGCAAGTCCTTGCCAAGCTGACTAAATCGTCCGCCTGATCGTAGCCGATCTCGACCACGAGCAGGCCGCCGGACGCCAGCAGCCGCCCCGCCTCGCCTAGGAGGACCCGGTAGGGATCGAGGCCGTCCGGGCCCCCGTCGAGGGCGAGCCGCGGATCGTGGTCGCGCACCTCCGCATCGAGGGCTGGAATGACCCCCGAGGCGATGTAGGGCGGGTTGGACACGATGAGGTCGAACGGGCCCGAAACCGCATCGGCCCAGCGCGAGAGGGCGAAATGGCAGCGGCCGCCGACGCCGTTCTCCGCCGCGTTGGCCCGGGCCGTCACGAGGGCCCCGAAGGACAGGTCGATTCCCAGCCCCCTGGCGTTCGGCAGCTCGTGAAGGAGCGCCACCAGGATGATGCCCGATCCGGTGCCGAAGTCGACCAGCCTGAGGGGCGCCTGCCGATCCGGCAGCAACGCGAGGGCGGTCTCGACCACCGTTTCCGTGTCGGGCCGGGGCACCAGGGTCTCAGGGGAGAGGCGGAAGGGCAGGCCCCAGAACTCCCGGGTGCCGACGATCCGGGCGACCGGCTCATGGGCGAGGCGCCGGCGCGCGAGACCGGACAGCATCCCGGCCTCTTCGGGCGACAGCGGGACGTCCGGACGGGTGATCAGATCCGTGGCCGGAATGCCGAGAGCCGTCAGAAGCAGGACCCGGGCATCGAGCGCCGCAGTCTCGAATCCGGCCTCCTGGAGGGTCCGGCGGAGCTCCCTCAGGGCCTCGGACCGGGTCGTCACGACCCGGGGCTCGGCCGCGCGCTCACGCCGCCTGATCCTGGGCGGCGAGCTGGGCCGCCTGATGCTCGGTGACCAGCGCGTCGATCAGCTCGTCCAGGGCCTGGCCGCCGATCACCTCCTCCAGCCTGTAGAGGGTCAGGTTGATCCGGTGGTCGGTCACGCGCCCCTGGGGGAAGTTGTAGGTGCGGATGCGCTCGGAGCGGTCGCCGGAGCCGACCTGGGCCTTGCGGTCGGCGGCCCGGGCGGCGTCCTTGGCGGTGCGCTCGGCGTCGTAGAGGCGGGCGCGCAGGAGCGCCATGGCGCGGGCACGGTTCTTGTGCTGGGAGCGCTCGTCCTGGACGAATACCACCATGCCGGTCGGCAGATGGGTGATGCGGATCGCCGATTCGGTCTTGTTCACGTGCTGGCCGCCCGCGCCCTGCGCCCGCATGGTGTCGATCTTCAGGTCGGCGTCGTTGATCACGACGTCCACGTCCTCGGCTTCGGGTAGCACCGCCACGGTGGCCGCGGAGGTGTGGATGCGGCCCTGGGTTTCCGTGTCCGGCACGCGCTGCACCCGATGGACGCCGCTCTCGAACTTCAGCCGGGCGAACACCCCGCGTCCCTTGATCTCGGCCACGACTTCCTTGTAGCCGCCGGCCGTGCCCTCACTCTCGGACACGATCTCGACCTTCCAGCCCTTCAGGTCCGCATAGCGGGTGTACATGCGCAGCAGGTCGCCTGCGAAGAGGGCCGCCTCGTCGCCGCCGGTGCCGGCGCGGATTTCCAGAATGGCGCTCTTCTCGTCGGCCTCGTCCCGGGGCAGCAGCATGATGCGCAGGTCCTGGGCGGCCTTCTCCAGGTCCGCGCGGGCCTGGGGCAGCTCGTCCTCGGCGAGGGAGCGCATCTCGGCATCGGTCCCGGAATCGTCGATCAGGGCCTGGAGGCCGTTCAGGTTGTCCTCCATGGCGCGATAGGCCCGGATGGCGTCCGCCACGCCGTCGAGTTCGGACAATTCGCGAGAGAGGGCCACGAAGGTCTCGGGATCCGGGCCGGCATTGAGCGTCGCCGTGATGATGTCATGGCGGGCCAGGATGGCGTTCAGGCGATCAGAGGGTGGGGCAATCGACATCAGACCGGAATACCATGGGTTTCCGCAAAATGGGCGAGCTTGGGACGCAGCGTTTCGCCGCCCCCGGCGTTCTTCAGCTCCTCGCGGATCAGGGCGCTGAGTTCCGCGACGTTCATTTCCAGCAGCATGGCCTTCACGGGCCCGATCGCGGCCGGCGACATGGAGAGCGAGCGGAAGCCGAGGCCGATCAGGGCCATGGCCTCGAGGGGGCGCCCGCCGATCTCGCCGCACACGGTCGCCAGGCAGCCGGCCGCCTGCGCCTGCTCGGCCACCATGTTCAGGGCCCGCAGCATGGGGGCGCTCAACGGGTCGAACCGGTCCGCCACGCGCCGGTTCTCGCGGTCGATGGCGAAGAAGAACTGCATCAGGTCGTTGGTGCCCAGCGAGATGAAATCGGCGCTCTCGCAGATCTCCTTGAGCTGGAACAGGAGCGAGGGCACCTCCAGCATGACGCCGAGCTTCAGGTCCGACGGCAGGGGGTGGCTGTGGTTGGCCAGATGCGCCTTCTCCCGCTCGACGATCTGCTTGGCGCGCTCGAACTCGTCGCAGGTCGCCACCATGGGGAACATGATCTTCAGCGGCCGTCCGGCCGCCGCCTTGAGCAGGGCCCGGACCTGGGCGCGCAGCAGGCCCGGCCGGTCGAGCCCGATCCGGATGGCCCGCCAGCCGAGGGCCGGGTTCTCCTCCTCGACGGACTGCATGTAGGGCAGGATCTTGTCGCCCCCGATATCGAGGGTGCGGAAGGTCACGGGCCGGTCGCCGGCCTCCGCGAAGACCGTGCTGTAGAGCGCCTGCTGCTCGGTCGCCGAGGGCATGCGCTCGGCGATCATGAACTGCAGCTCGGTGCGGAACAGGCCCACGCCGGCCGCTCCGGTCTCGGCGAGATGCGGCAGGTCGACCACCAGCCCGGCATTGATCTGCAGGGTGACCTCGACCCCGTCCCGAGTGACGGCCGGCACGTCGCGCAGCTTGAGATACTGCTCCTGCCGGCGGGCCCGGAGGCGCGCCTTCTCGGCATAGGCCGCCTCCACGTCGGGATTGGGCCGGATCTGCACCTCGCCGGCCGCGCCGTCCACGATGATGGCGTCCCCCGGCTCGGTCAGGGAGGTGGCGTTCGACACCTCGCCCACGGCCGGGATGCCGAGCGCCCGGGCCACGATGGCGATGTGGCTCGTCGGTCCGCCCTCCTCGAGCACGACGCCGCGCAGGCGCGAGCGGTCGTAGTCGAGGAGCGCCGCCGGGCCCATGGAGCGGGCCACCAGGATGGCATTTTCCGGCAGCTGCTCCCGTTCGGCCACCAGGTCGCGCCCGACCAGGCGGTGCAGCAGGCGGTTGGCGAGGTCGTCGAGGTCGTGCAGGCGCTCGCGCAGGTAGGGGTCGGTCTGGCGCAGCATGCGGGCGCGGTTGTCGGACTGGACGCGCTCGACGGCGGCTTCCGCCGTCAGGCCCGAGGCCACGGCCTCGCGCATGCGCCGGAGCCAGCCCTGGTCGTGGGCGAACATGCGAAAGGTCTCCAGGACCTCCCGGTGCTCCCCGTGATGAGCCACGTCGCCGCGCTCGATCAGCTCGTCGATGGACAGCCGCACCTCGGCGATGGCCGAGTCCAGGCGCCTGAGCTCGGCCTCGCTGTTCTCGGCGATGAGGTTCTTGACCACCACGCGGGGCTCGTGGAGCACCACATGGCCGAGGCCCACCCCGTCGGCGAGCGCGACGCCCTTCTGGTAGACGGGGCGGCGGAGCGCAATGCCCGTGTCGACGGGCGCCAGGGCCTGCAGCTCGCCCGTGGCCAGCATCTCGGCCACCACCATGGCGGTGGTCTGGAGCGCCTCGACCTCCTCCTCGGCATAGACCCGGTAGGTGCGGTTCTGGACGACCAGGACGCCCAGCGTGTTGCCGGCCCGCAGCAGCGGCACGCCCAGGAAGGCGTGGTAGATCTCCTCGCCCGTCTCGGGCTTGTAGGAGAAGGCCGGGTGGCTCTGGGCGTCGGACAGGGCCAGGGGCTCGGCGGTCGACGCGATGAGGCCGACGAGACCCTCGCCCGAGCGCATGATGGTGAGGTGGACGGCCTCCCGGTTCAGGCCTTCCGTGGCGAACAGCTCGAGCACGCCGTCGCCGCGCATCACGTAGACGGAGCACACCTCCGCGACCATGTTGGCGGCGATCTGGGTGACGATCTTGTCGAGACGGTCCTGCGCCCCGACCGGCTCCGCCATGATCTCGCGGAGGCGGCGCAGCAGAAGGCGCGGACCGCCGGGAGCGCTTGGCATGAGCTTACTGTTCCCGTCCTTCACGAGCCGGCAGGGCGAACCGGCGGCTACCTATGATGAATGTCGCAGCCCGACAGTTCCCTCGTCAATCAGGCTTGATCAAGGCCGTATAGCGAGTGGAGCGTGCGCACGGCAAGCTCCGTGTAGGCCGATTCGATCAGAACCGAGAATTTGATCTCCGAGGTGGTGATCGCCCGGATGTTGATGCCTTTGTCGGCCAATGCTTTGAAGGCGCGCGCCGCGACGCCCGCATGGCTGCGCATGCCCACCCCGATGGCCGAGACCTTCACCACGTCGGTCGCGCCCTGGAGCTCCTTGAAGGCGATCTCGTCCCGATGGGTGTTGAGGATCGCGCAGGCCCGCTCGTAATCGGCCGTGGGCACCGTGAAGGTCAGGTCCGTGGTGGCGGCGTTGTCGGACACCACCTGGATGATCATGTCCACGTTGATGTTGGCGTCCGCCAAGGGCACGAAGATCGAGGCCGCGATGCCCGGCTTGTCGGCGATGTCCCGCAGCGTGATCTGGGCTTCGTCGCGCGAATAGGCGATGCCCGTGACAACCTGCTGTTCCATGATGTCTTCCTCGTCGCAGATGAGGGTGCCGAGCTTGGGGTCGGCGGGATCGTCGAAGCTGGAGCGCACGTAGGTCGGCACGCGATGCATCATGGCGAGCTCGACCGAGCGCACCTGAAGCACCTTGGCCCCCAGCGAGGCCATTTCCAGCATTTCCTCGTAGGAAACCTTGTCCAGGCGCCGGGCCTTGGGCACGATGCGCGGATCGGTGGTGTAGACGCCGTCCACATCCGTGTAGATGTCGCAGCGCTCGGCCTGGACGGCGGCGGCGAGCGCCACGGCGCTCGTGTCCGAGCCGCCCCGGCCCAGGGTCGTGACGCGCCCGGTGGGTTGGTGGACGCCCTGGAAGCCGGACACGACGGCGACCTCCCGGCTGTCCGTGAAACCTTTCAGGATCCCCGTGCCGTCGATGGCGGCGATCCGCGCCGAGCCATGGGCTTCGGAGGTCATGATCGGGATCTGCCAGCCCTGCCAGGAACGCGCCTTGAGGCCCATTTCCTGCAACGCGATGGCGAGAAGGCCGGACGTGACCTGCTCGCCGGAGGCGACGACCACGTCGTATTCCTTCGAATCGTAGAGGGCGGAGGCGTCCTTGACCCAGCCGACGAGCTCGTTGGTCTTGCCCGCCATGGCGGACACGACGACGGCCACGTCGTAGCCGGCCTCGACCTCGCGTTTGACATGCCGCGCCACGTTGCGGATGCGCTCTACGGTGGCGACGGAGGTTCCGCCGAACTTCATGACAAGACGGGGCATGGGCGAAGAAGGCCGTGATGTGAAATTGAAATTTTGCCCCTTCGCGCCGCGAAAAGGCGCGTATACATGACGGCAGGTCCGCGCCCTGTCAACGCGCGGAAAGCATTTCTTTGCCTTGAGGAAATAGGTTCCGATGACCCACGGCGCATCCACGACCATCGACCCGGCCGAGGTCGCTCGATTCGAGAAGATCGCCGAGACATGGTGGGATCCGAAGGGCCCCATGAAGGTCCTGCACAAGTTCAATCCGGTGCGCCTGGCCTATATCCGGGACGAGGCCTGCCGCCGCTTCGGGCGCGACCCGCGCTCGGCCCGTTCGCTCGAGGGGATCACGATTCTCGACGTGGGCTGCGGCGGCGGCGTGCTTTCCGAGCCCCTGGCGCGCCTGGGCGCCCGGGTGACCGGGCTCGATCCGGCGCCCACCAACATCTCGGTCGCCCGGCTCCATGCCGAGCGGGCTGGCGTTCCGGTCGATTACCGCGACGAGACGGTGGAGGCCGTGGTGGCCCGGGGGGAGGCCTTCGACCTGGTGCTCGCCATGGAGGTGGTGGAGCACGTGGCCGACCGGCAGGCCTTCGTGGAGGCCTGCGTCCGGGCGGTGAAGCCCGGCGGCTGCCTCGCCATGGCGACGATCAACCGGACCCTGCGCTCCTTCGCATCAGCCATCGTGGGGGCCGAATACATCCTCGGCTGGCTGCCGAAGGGCACCCATGAATGGGACAAGTTCGTCACGCCCGACGAGCTGAAGGATGCGATCCGCGCGGCGGGCTTTTCCGTCCATGACCTCACGGGCGTCGCGTACAGCCCGCTGCGGGACAGCTGGTCCCTGTCCCGCGACACGGGGGTCAATTATATGCTGCTGGCCGCGAAGGCCTGAGCGGCTGCTCCCGCGGGGCGACGCGGAGCACGAGATAGCCCGCCAGTCCCGAGAGGACGGAGCCCATGAGCACCCCGATCTTGGTGGCGTCTCCCAGTTCCGGCTGGTCCGGGAAGGCGAGGGCGCCGATGAACAGGCTCATGGTGAAGCCGATGCCGCAGAGCAGCGCGACCCCGTAGCATTGGGCGCGCGTCGCGCCGGCCGGCATGTCGGCGAAGCCCAGATGGACGGCCGCATAGGAGAAGGCATAGACGCCCACCTGCTTGCCGATGAAGAGGCCGAGCGCGATGCCGAGCGGCAGCGGGTTCAGAAGGCCGTCGAGGGACAGGCCGGAGAGCGACACGCCCGCATTGGCGAAGCCGAAGATCGGAATGACCGCATAGGCGACCCAGGGCTGCAGGGTGTGCTCGAGCCTGTGCAGGGGCGAATCCTCCGCCCTGGTCTTCTTCGGGTTCGCATGGAGAGGGATCGTGAGGGCCAGCGCCACGCCCGCAAGGGTCGCATGGATACCGGACTTCAGCACGAAGACCCACAGCACCGCGCCGATGACGAGATAGGGCAGGAGGAACGTGACGTCGAAGCGGTTGAGGGCGACGAGCACGAGCAGGCACAGGGCCGCCCCGGCGAGCATCGGAAGCGAGAGATCGCTCGTGTAGAAGACCGCGATGACGATGATCGCCCCGAGATCGTCCAGAATGGCGAGCGCCGTCAGGAAGATGGTGAGGGATTTCGGCACCCGTGACCCGAGGATGGCCAGCACGCCCAGCGCGAAGGCGATGTCGGTGGCGGTCGGGATCGCCCAGCCGTGGTGGAGCTGCGGCTCGTTGCGGGTGACCGCGAGATAGACGAGCGCCGGCACGACCATGCCGCCCAAGGCCGCGACCCCGGGCAGGATCCGGCGCGGCCAGGTGGAGAGCTGCCCGTCCAGCATCTCGCGCTTGATCTCGAGCCCCACCAGCAGGAAGAACAGCGCCATGAGCGCGTCGTTGATCCAGTGAAGGACGCTCAGGCCCAGCACGTAGGTCTTCAGAACGCCGAAATAGGCCCCGGCCAGGGGCGAGTTGGCGACCGCCAGCGCAATCACCGTGACGCCCATGAGGATCATGCCGCCGGAGGCCTCGCTGTCGAAGAACCGGCGCATCAGGGAGACGCGGCGTTGAGGCTTCAGGTCGGCTTTCGGCTGGTCCATGGACGTCTCCTGCAACCTCAACTGGGCGTGAGGCGAATGGTTCGGGTAAAGCGCCCCGCCTGGCAAGCGTCCAATGACAAAACCAGGAGCAACTCTGCTCAGTCCGGGCGCAGGATCTCGACGAGATAATCCAGGAAGGCCCTGACCCGGGCGGGCAGGTGGCCGCCGCCCACATAGACCGCGTGGATGCTTTCCATATCGCCGGGATTGTAGGCCTCCAGCACCGGAACGAGCCGGCCCGCCTCCATGTCGGGCCCGACATGAATCCTGGACAGGCGGCTGATGCCGAGGCCGGTGAGCACGAGGAGCCGCATCGACTCCCCGTCGCTGACCTGGGCGTTGCCGGTCGGTACGACCACGGTCACGTTGCCCTCCCTGTCCCGGAATGGCCAGCCGTTGCTCTGGCGGGCGAAGCTGAAGCCGAGCAGGTTGTGCCGGGCGAGATCCTCCGGGCTCCGCGGCGTGCCGTGGCGGTCCAGATAGGCGGGCGCGGCCACCAGCACCATCCGGCTCTCGGCGAGCTTGCGCGCCACGAGCTGAGAGGACTTCAAGGGCCCGACCCGGATGGCCACGTCGGCCCGGTCCTCCAGCAGGTCGACCACTGCGTCGGTCAGCGTCACCTCCACGGTCACCTCGGGATGCCGGGCGAGAAAGCCGGGCAGGAGGGGGATCAGGCGGTGGGTGCCGAACGGGACGCTCGTGTTCACCCGCAGGCGGCCGCGCGGGACAGCCCCCGAGGCGGCGCCGCGCTCGGCCTCGTCGAGATCGGCCAAGACCCTCACGGCGCGGTCGTAGAAGGCCGCTCCTTCCGGCGTCAGCTGGAGCTTGCGGGTCGAGCGGTTGACGAGCCGCGCGCCGAGGCGGCTCTCCAGCCGGGCGACGAGCTTGCTCACCGCCGAGGGCGTGAGGCGCAGGGCGCGCGCGGCGGCCGAGAAGCCGCCGAGATCGACCGCCCGCACGAAGACCTCCATCTCGCCCGACCGGTTGACCTCCATGCGCGCCATTGTGACTTCAACTCACAAATTCTATTCCAGGCGGCAGGCTAGTTCATAAGCGGATCGGCGTCCATCTTGCGCCCACCATGCGGCTCTTGCCGCTCCTCTCAAGGACGTGCTTCTCATGCCTCTCGCTCTTTACGCCCTGACGGCCGGTGCCTTCGGCATCGGGGTCACGGAATTCGTCATCATGGGGCTGCTGCTGCAGGTGAGCGCCGATCTCGGCGTCTCGATCTCGGCCGCGGGCCTGCTCATTTCCGGCTATGCTCTCGGCGTCGTGGTCGGGGCGCCGCTCCTCACCACCGTGACCGGCCGCTGGTCGCGCAAGACCGTGCTCCTCGCCCTCATGGTCGTGTTCACCTTGGGCAATCTCGCCTGCGCGGTCGCGCCGGACTACGCGACCCTCATGGCGGCCCGGGTGCTGACGGCCTTCGCCCACGGCACCTTCTTCGGTGTCGGCTCGGTCGTCGCCACGAGCCTCGTGCCGGGCGACAAGAAGGCCTCGGCCATCGCGGTGATGTTCACCGGCCTCACGGTGGCCAACATCCTGGGCGTCCCGTTCGGCACCTGGCTCGGCCAGGCCTACGGCTGGCGCGCTACCTTCTGGGCAGTGACCCTCGTGGGCGTCGCGGCGCTCGCCGTGATCGCGCTCTTCGTGCCCAAGGATCGCCAGGACACGGCCGAGGGCGGCAGCCTCGCGGACGAACTCACGGTGCTGGCGCGCCGGCCGGTGCTGCTCGGGCTGCTTACCACGGTGCTCGGCTATGCGGGCGTGTTCGCGGTCTTCACCTATATCGCGCCGATCCTGACCCAGATCACCGGCTTCTCGGAGGAGGCGGTGTCGCCGATCCTGCTCGTCTTCGGCGGCGGCCTCGTGCTCGGCAACCTCCTTGGCGGCAGGCTCGCCGACCGGCGCCTGATGGCGACCCTGCTCGGGTCCCTCGGCCTGCTGGCCGTAGTGCTGGCCGCCATGACGCTGGGCGTTCACGACAAGGTCCTGGCGGTCGCCTTCGTGGGCCTGCTCGGCGCCGCCGCCTTTGCGACCGTGCCGCCGCTGCAGATGTGGGTTCTGGAGAAGGCCGACGGCGCCGGCCAGAGCTTGGCCTCGAGCCTCAACATCGCGGCCTTCAATCTCGGCAACGCCCTTGGCGCTTGGCTCGGCGGCTTCGTGATCGATCACGGGCTGGGCCTCGGTTCGATCCCATGGGTGGCGGCGCTGCTGCCCGCCTCCGGCCTCGCCCTGGCCCTGTGGAGCCGCAGGCTCGACCGCGCCGAGGCGTCCCCGGTGCTGGAGCCTGTGAAAGCTCCTTTCTGACAGCATCGTTCAGTCGTCTACCATTTCAGCACTGGCCTTCCGGCGTCGCGTCCGGGAGGCCAGGATCGTCTCCAGGCTGACGGGGCGGTAGTCGAAGGCATCCACACCCACGTCGAACTGGCGCGTCTGGGGCTTCAGCTTGGCGTGCGAGTGGCCGTGCAGGTCAATCCAGCCGCGGCCCATGTTCTTCCACGTGCGAAACGCGTAGTGGCACATGACGAGCGCATGGCCGTCGAGCATCAGTTCCGCATAGGCCTGAACGCTCTCCCAGCCCTTCGCCGCAAGGGTCGCCGATCCGTCGTTGTTGCCAGAGATCAGATGCTTGCGGCCGTTGAGGAGCCCGAGCAGTTCCTCGATCCGTTCCGGGCGAACGTGCAGGGCGAAATCACCCAGGTGCCAGACCTCGTCCTCGGGGGAGACAGCCTCGTTCCAGTTGGCCACGAGAGCGGCATCGTGCTCGGGGATCGTCCTGAACGGCCGCTTGTCGATCCGCAGCACCCGGGGATCACCGAAATGGGTGTCGCTGGTGAAGAAAACCGCCAAGGGAAGCTCATCCTCATCGTCGTTTCCGATGAGGCATAAGCTGAAAAGGCCGAGCCCTGTTCCGCCAGGCGCCTACTTGAACATGCCGTCCCGCAGGTTGACGCCATATTCCTTGTAGGCCTTGAGAGCGCAGAGCATCTGCGTCCAGCCCTGGCAGTTGCCGTAGGACGATTTCAGGCCGGCCTCCGTGTCGCGCCAGCCTTCCTCCGAAATCGAGACCAGGGTCCGCTGTCCGTCATCGAGCGGTTCAAATGTCATCGTGACCGTCGTCCGGTAGCGGCCGGGCGCGTCGCCTGATGGCTCGTCGCCGGCCTCCCATTGCAGGACGATCCGCTTGTCCGGCACCACCTCGACCACCCAGACCGGAAAGGCCCCCGGGAAGTCATGGAAATCCCACGTGACGGTCGCTCCGGTCTCGAGGCGGCCCTTGGCGCCGCCGGTCGTGAAGTAGCGCGACAGCTCGGCGGGATCGACCACGGCCTCGAACACCTCAGCGACCGGCTTGGCAATCCTGGCGGATACTTTGAACGTCAGATCCATCACGGGCCTCCTTGCGCGTCCTGTCATCATGTTATAGAAATATAACATGTCAAGCGATGATCAGAATGATCGCGTATTCAAAGCCTTATCGGCCGCGATCCGTCGTGACATCCTCGACGCTTTGAAGGACAGGCCGCAGACGACGGGGGCATTGTGCGCCCGATTCCCCGCGCTCGACCGCTGCACGGTGATGCAGCACCTGAAGGTTCTGGAAGGCGCGGATCTCGTGATTGCGAAGCGCGAAGGACGCGAGCGCTGGAACCACCTCAATCCGCTGCCGATCAAGCAGATCTACGACCGCTGGATCGGTGCCTATGCCGGCCGGGCCGTGGAGATGCTCGACCGGTTGAAGACCGATCTGGAAGGGTAGGGCGCGGCCTAGTTCCGATCGTCCGGCACGACCGGCAGAGGCAGGACGTCGATGCCTTCCTCCAGCAGCGCCTTGGCTTCGGCAAGATCCGCCTCGCCGTAGATCGAGCGCTCTTCCGTCTCGCCGTAATGCATCCTGCGCGCTTCCTCGACGAAGCCCTTGCCGACATCCTCGGCGTTCTTCATGACGTGCTCGCGCAGGGCCCGCAGGGCGGCGCGCAGCTCCCGTTCCCGCTCGGAGAGAACCGCAACGGGCTGGGCTTCCGGCGCTGGTACCTTCGGGGGCTTGTCCGTGCGCGCTATGGCTGGCGCCATGATCTGCTTCTCGACCTTGGCCGAGTTGCAGAACGGACAGGTCACGAAGCCGCGCTTGCGCTGCGTCTCGAACGCATCGCTCGACGGAAACCAGCTCTCGAACTCATGGGCCTGCTCGCAGGCCAGGGCATACTTGATCATCTCTCGGTGGGACTTAAGGATTCGGACCGGGAATGAGAAGGGGATCAGGCGATGGCCGCCCGATCCGTCTCGATGGTGGGAACGACCTCGACCCTGAACGGCCGCGCGTTCTTGAGGGTCGGGATCCGGCCGCGCACGTCCGCCACGAGGGCGGTGTCGATCTCGGCCAGGAACACGCCGGGCGCCGTGCCGCCTTCCGCCAGCACCCGCCCCCAGGGGTCGATGATGACCGAATGGCCGAAGGTCTCGCGCCCGTCCTCGTGAAGGCCGCCCTGAGCGGCGGAGATCATGAAGGAGCCTGTCTCGATGGCTCTCGCCCGGTGCAGCACATGCCAATGGGCCTCTCCGGTCTGCCGGGTGAACGCGGCCGGCGCCGAGAGGAACGAGGCGCCGTTATCGGCCAGTGCCTTGTAGAGGGCGGCGAAGCGCACGTCGTAGCAGATGGTCATGCCGAGATAGCCCCAGGGCGTTTCTGCGGCCACGGCGGAGGCGCCGCCCGTATAGGTGGCCGATTCGCGCCAGCTCTCGCCATTGGGCAGATCCACGTCGTAGAGGTGGATCTTGTCGTAGGAGGCGATCACCTCGCCGTCCTGGCCGATGAGGAAAGCCCGGTTGGCGACCTTGTCGCCCTCCTTGACCGCGATGGAGCCGATCTGGACTACGATGTTCCGCTCCCGCGCCACCTCGCGCAGGGCGGCAAGCACCGGATCCTGCGCCTCGGGCCCGACCTTGTCGAACAGCTCCGCCCGGTCCCGGCAGACCAGGGAGGTCATCTCGGGCGTCTGGGCGAAATGCGCGCCTTGGGAGGCCGCTTCGCGCACCAGCGCGACCGCATCGTCGCGGTTCTTGAGGACGTCGCGTCCGGAGCGCATCTGGACGCAGGCGGCGGTGAAGCGGGTCGAGGTCATGAATTCTGGTCTCCGTCAGGCCTGCAATAAAGGCTCAAGCTGGCCCCTGTCATCAAGAGCATACAGGTCATCGCAGCCGCCGACATGCTTTTCGCCGATGAAAACCTGCGGGACCGTGGAGCGCCCGTTGGCCCGCTGGATCATCTCGGCCCTGGCTTCCGGCTTCTTCTCGATGTCGATCTCGGTAAAGGCGACGCCCTTCTCGCCGAGAAGCTTCTTGGCCGCCGAGCAATAGGGGCACCAGCTCTTCGTATAGATCGTGATGGATGGCATGACAGAGAGATCTCCTTTAATGGCGAGGATATAGGGAGCCTGGCGCTCGGATCACAACTCCTGGACAACTCGGGCGAAGGCCAGAATATCCACGCAGACCGCACCCCCGCGCAGGAGCGCCCGCGACGCCGCATTGGCCGTGGCGCCGGTGGTCAGCACATCGTCGACGAGGAGCACGCGCCCGCCTTTCAGCCTGGCCTTCGCCTCAGGGGGCACGCGGAAGGCGCCCTGGAGGTTCTCCTGACGCTGCGCCTTGGTGAGCCCGACCTGGCGGCGGGTGTGCTTGACGCGTGTGAGCAGGAACGGGTCGCAAGGGACGCTGCATTGCGCCGAAACGGCCTGAGCCAAAGCCATCGCCTGATTGAACCGCCGTCGCCACAGACGCCAGCGATGGAGCGGCACGGGGACGATTACGTCGGCCTCCCGGAGCAGCTCGGCGCCGGCCCGGACCATCATCCCGCCCAGGGCGCGGGCGAGTTCCAGACGGTCGTTGTATTTGAGCCGGTGCACGAGCAGGCTCGCCGCGCCGTCGTATTCCGCCACCGCGCGGGCGCGCCCGAACACCGGCGGATCGGCCATGGCGGCCGGCGAGACCAGCGGCTGACCCAAATCCACCGCGAACGGCGTCCCGAGCCGCTCGCAGAAGGGCCGCTCGATGAAGCGGATCTGCGACCAGCAGCCGGCGCAAAGGGCGTGAGGCTCGCCGGTGGCGGCCTGGCAGGCGATGCAGGTCGGCGGATAGAGGAGGCCGAGAGCCGAATGCCATGCCTCCCTCGCACCCGTCCGGAAGCGGGCGCTCAGCGGATTCGGCTGGTTGTCGGCAGGCTCGCTCATGGGACAAGCTTAGCCGATGGACCGGCTCCTGGCATCCGTTGCGGGCGGACAAAATAATCCTTGGTTCCCGGCCTCGCACACGCCATATCCAGCGCCTCATGAGCACGCCTCTCGTTTTCGATCGCTCCCTTGTCCGCCGCCGTCTGGCGCGTGCGCTGCACCAGGGTTATGCCGATTTCCTTCTGGTCCGCGCCGTCGAGGATCTGGAGGAGCGCCTTTCCACGGTGCTGCGGACCTTCTCCCTCGCGCTCGACGTGGGCACGCCGACGCCTGCCGCCGCCGAGATCCTGCGCCGGAGCGGACGCGCCGAGACGGTGGTCCGGCTGGCGCCGGTGCCGGAGGCGGGCAGCATTCTCGGCGACGAGGAGCGCCTGCCGTTCTCGGGCGAGCGCTTCGATCTCGCGGTGTCGCTTCTGGCCCTGCAGGGCGTCAACGATCTGCCCGGAACGCTCATCCAGATCCGCCGGGCGCTGAAACCCGACGGCCTGTTCATCGGCGCGCTCCTCGGCGGCTCCACCCTGACCGAACTGCGCCAGTCCCTGACCCAGGCCGAAGCCGAGATCGAGGGCGGCGTGAGTCCACGGGTAGCGCCCTTCGCCGATCTGCGCGACATCGGCGGTCTGCTGCAGCGGGCGGGCTTCGCCCTGCCGGTCACCGATTCGGACATGGTCCGGGTGCGCTATGCCAATGCCTTCGCGCTCATGCAGGATCTGCGCCGGATGGGACTGACCAACGCCCTGCATGACCGGCGCAAGACCCCCATCCGGCGCGCGACCCTGATGCGGATGGCGGAGATCTATGCGGAGCGATTCGGCGATGCGGACGGCCGCATTCCGGCGAGCTTCGAGATCGTCTGGCTCTCCGGCTGGTCGCCTCATGAAAGCCAGCAGAAGCCCCTGCGCCCCGGCTCTGCCAAGACCCGCCTGGCCGATGCCCTGGGCGTGAAGGAAGGAGCACCGGCGCCTCCGGTCGACGAGAAGTGATTCTCATCCCGCCTTGGGCTGCAACCCGGTTGCCCTATGTTCATTCTTGAGAAGACCTCTCTGGAAAGCCATGGACCCATGAAAGAACCCGGACCGGATCATCCGATCACCATCACGAAGAACCCCCACCGAATCCGGGTCATGCTCGGCGGCTTCATCGTCGCCGAAACCACGCAGGCTCTGACCCTGCAGGAAGCGACCCTGCCGCCGGTCCAGTACATCCCCCGCCAGGACGTCCACATGGATCTCCTCGATCCCACCGAGCACAGGACCCATTGCCCTTACAAGGGCGACGCGTCCTATTTCACAGTCAACGGCGGCGGACTCGTGCGGGAGAACGCCGCCTGGAGCTATGAAGAGCCGTCCCCCTCGGTTGCGGCCATCAAGGGCCATCTCGCCTTCTACCCTGAGAAGATGGACGCCATCGAGGAATTCGAGGATTAGGGTCTTGTCCTAATGGCTGAAGCGCAGGCGGGTTGCTGGCCCGCCGAGGCCGGGGCAATCTCTCGCGCAGAGGACCCGATCCCGGGAAGATCCATGTCGCCCTTCACCTTCAGCACCGCTCCGTCCCTCATCGTCGGCTCCGGCAGCATCACCCGGCTGGGCGAGATCACGGCCCAGCGTCTCGGTCCTCGCGTCTTCCTGGTAACCGACGCGGGACTGGTGAAGGCCGGGTTGATCGCGCCCGTTCTCCAGGTGCTGGAGGAGGCCGGCATCGTGGTCGACATCTTCGATGCGGTCGTTGCCGATCCGCCCGAGGACGTGGTGCTGGCGGCCGCCGCCCGGGCGAAGGAGTTCGAGGCGCGGGCCGTGATCGGCTTCGGAGGCGGCTCCTCCATCGATGTGGCGAAGCTCGTCGCCCTTCTCGCTGCGAGCGACGAAAACCTTCCCGAGATCTACGGGGTCGGCCTCGCGAAGGGCCCGCGGCTGCCGCTGCTCGCCGTTCCCACCACGGCGGGCACCGGGTCGGAAGTCACGCCGATCTCCATCGTCACCACCGGGGCGCACGAAAAGAAGGGTGTGGTCTCGGCCCTCCTCATTCCCGATATCGCGCTGCTCGATCCGGATCTCACCGTAAACCTCCCGCCGGCCGTGACGGCGGCGACCGGCATCGACGCGATGGTGCACGCCATCGAGGCCTATACGTCGACAAGTCCCAACAACAATCCACTCTCCCGGGCGCTTGCGAAGGAGGCCTTGGTGCTGCTCGGGCGCAACATCGAACGCGCGGTGCATCATGGCCAGGACATCGAGGCGCGCTCGGCCATGCTGCTCGGCTCCATGCTCGCCGGTCAGGCCTTCGCCAACTCGCCCGTCGCGGCCGTCCATGCGCTCGCCTATCCCATCGGCGGGCATTTCGGCGTGCCGCACGGTCTGTCCAACGCTCTCGTGCTGCCGCATGTGCTGCGCTTCAACGCGGCCGCCTGCGAGGCCGCCTATGCGGAACTAGGGCCTCATGCATTTCCGGACCTCGAGGGACGGGCCACCGGATCGACCTTCGTCGAGGCGCTCGCCGCCCTGTGCGCGAGGGTGGGGCTGCCGCCACGCCTGCGCGATGTGGGCATTCCCCGCGAGGCCGTGCCGATGATGGCCGAGGATGCCATGAAGCAGACGCGGCTTCTCGTGAACAATCCCCGGTCGCTCGCCCTCGAGGATGCCCGCGCGATCTACGAAGCGGCCTGGTGACGGATCCATGTCAGATCGTCCGACGCGCCCCGACCGCTCCGCCTTCCGGCTGTTTCGTCCCATCGCGACACGCTGGATGGACAACGATGCCTACGGGCATGTGAACAACGTCCACTACTACTCGTACTTCGACAGCGCCGTGAACGCGTGGCTCATCGAGAGGGGCCTGCTCGCCATTGCCGAGAGCCCGGTCATCGGCCTCGTGGTGGAATCGGGCTGCACCTATTTCGAGAGCGTCGCCTTTCCCGACCAGCTGGAGGCCGGTATCGCGGTCGCGCATCTCGGGCGTTCCTCGGTGCGCTACCGGATCGGGATCTTCAAGACAGGCGCCGATGAGGCCGCCGCCCAGGGCCATTTCGTTCATGTCTATGTGGACCGGGCCACCCGGCGGCCGGTGGAGATCCCGCACGGGACCCGCACGGCGCTCAGCGAGCTCGCCTGAGCCGTCCGGTGAAGGAGACCAGCGCGACGCCCGCCAGCACGACGGCGCCTCCGGTGAGTTCGCGCAGGCCGATGCTCTCGTTGAGGAACAGCACGGCCATGACGGTGGTCCAGAACGGCCCGAGATAGCCTACCATCGAAGCCCGGGTCGGACCCGTTCGACGGATCAGGTGCATGAAGAGCAGGATCGGCAGGGCCGTGGACAGGGCGCCGAGCGCGATGAGAGGCTCCCAATGCGCCGGGACGGCCGCGAAGGCCGAGGGGCCGACGAACGCGAGGGCGAGAACCGTCGCGGCGAAGCCGGAGCAGATCTGCTGGCCGAGCGCCATCCTGGCCGGCTCCGCCTGCCGGACGCTGCGCACATAGATATTCGCCGTCGCATAGCTGCAGGCGACGGCCACCATGACCAGCACGCCCATGGCGTCGATGCCGCTGTCCGGCAGGGCGGCGGGTCCGATCAGGATGCCCATTCCGAGGAAGCCGACGAGTACGCCGACGAGGCGCTGCCGCGTCAGCCGCTCGTCGGCGAACAGCCAATGGGACATCAGAGCGACGATCAGCGGCGACGAGGCCTGGATCATGGCGGCGGGAGCGGTGGGAATCCGCGTCAGGGCAAAGGCCACCAGCACGTTCGGCAGCCAGCCGTTCAGGGTCCCGAGCACGGCCCAGATGCGCCATTCATGGCGCTGCGGCAGGATGCTCTTGCCCTGAAGGATGAACCACAGGGCCAGGGTCGCGGCCCCGATCAGGCCGCGCATGGCGGCGAGCACGAAGGGATTCAGGTTCCCGCTCAGTTTCACGAGCACGAGCGCGCTGCCCCACAGAAACGAGCAGATCAGCAGGTTGGAGATGACGAAGGCGGCCGTGGGAGCAGGCACGGCTGGAACCGCTTCGGCTGCTTGCTGGGACGACATGGGCGTTCTTCAGGGCCCCAGGAGGTCGACGAGGAACGGGATCAGCGGTTCGTCGGCCGGCGGCATGGGATAGGAGCGCAGCTCCTGCGCCCTGACCCATTTCAGCCCCTGTCCCTCCAGCGGCTGAACGAAGCCTTCCCAGCGCCGGCAGACATAGAGCGGCATGAGAAGGTGGAAGGTCTCATAAGGATGGCTCGCAAAGGTCAACGGCGCGAGGCAGGGCTCCTTGACCGTGATGCCGAGCTCCTCGCGCAGCTCGCGAATCAGGGTCTCCTCCGGGCGCTCGCCGGGTTCCACCTTGCCGCCGGGAAACTCCCACAGGCCGGCGAGCTGCTTGCCCTCGGGCCGCTGCGCCAGAAGGATGCGGTTGTCCATGTCGATCAGGGCGACGGCAACGACGAGGGTGAGCTTGAGAGGGGGCACAGGGTCTTGGCCGGGTGTTGGGTGAGCATTGGGATGGTGATCGCTCTCTTATCGCGCTTTGGGATCGATGCGAACTGATTTCGGTATTCTTGACAAACGTAATTACGTATGGATTTTGAAGAACCGGATTATTTTCCGAGATCGGTTACGATCTCTTCAGGATCAGCACTCCTGAGAGGATCATACAACGACAGCCGAAATGGCGCGGAACGGGGGCTCCAATGCCAAGAAAGATCATCGTCTCAGGACTGTGCGTTTTTGCCTGCGGGCTCTGGTCCGGTGCCGTTCGGGCACAGGACTGCTCGGCTCAGGCTGTCTACTTCAACGGTGACATTGTCGAGACCGAAGGCGATATGACGGTCCGGTCGGGCAAAGGCTGCACCTTCAATCTCAACGGGATCCGGGGTGCCATTTCGGAGACGGTGATCTCCCTGAAGCCCAAAGTTGGCAAGGCGGGCGTCACCAATCTGAAACCCTACTACCTGTCCAAGCCGGGTTACCAGGGGCCGGACGAGTTCGCCTACACCTTCGTGGGGATGAATCAGTACGGTGGCCCGATGCGCGTGACCGTGAGGCGGAAAGTCGTCGTCGTGCCGTGACAGGCCCGGGTTAGCTCCGGTAGTCGCCGTTGATCTCCACGTAGGCTTTGGTCAGGTCGCAGGTCCAGGCCGTAGCCTCGCCGCGTCCGAGACCCAGATCGACCCGGATCGTGATCTCGTCGCCCGTCATGTAGGCGGTGGTTCTGGCCTCGTCGTACTCCGGATCGCGGGCACCTTTGACGGCAACCCGGATGTCGCCGAACCAGATCGCGAGCTTGTCGCGCTCGGCCGGTTCGCCCGCCTTGCCGACGGCCATGACCACGCGTCCCCAGTTGGCGTCCTCTCCGGCGACGGCCGTCTTCACCAGCGGCGAGTTGGCGATCGCCATGGCGATCCGCTTGGCCGAGGTGGCGCCCGTGGCGCCGGTCACCTTCACGGTCACGAACTTGCGCGCGCCCTCGCCGTCGCGGGCGACCTGCTGGGCGAGGTCGCACAGCAGGCCTTCGAGCGCGCTGCGGAACTCCTTGAGACGCCGGTCGCTCGGCAGGGAGATCGCGGGGGCTCCCTTGGCGGCGGCCGTTCCCGTGGCGAAGAAGAGCAGCGTGTCGGACGTGGAGGTATCGCTGTCCACCGTCACGCAGTTGAAGCTCTTATCGGCGCCCTTCTTCAGGAGCGTCTGCAGCACCGGGGCGGCGATGGGCGCGTCCGTGAAGATGAAGGACAGCATGGTGGCCATGTCGGGGGCGATCATGCCGGCACCCTTGGCGATGCCGTTGATCGTCACCTCGACGCCGCCGATGGTGGCCGTGCGGGTCGCCACCTTCGGGAAGGTGTCCGTGGTCATGATGGCCTTGGCGGCATCGAGCCAGGCGGTGGGCTTCGCCTTCTTCTCGCAGGTCGTGAGCACGCTCTCGAATTTCGTCGCGTCGAGGGGTTCGCCGATCACGCCCGTGGAGGCGATGAAGACCTGAGAAGCCCGGCAGCCAGCGGCCTCGGCGGCGATGTCAGCCGTGAGCTTGACCGCTTCCGCACCCTTCTTGCCCGTGAAGGCATTGGCATTGCCGGAATTGACCACCAGTGCCCGGGCCGTGCCCTTGCCAAGGTTCTTGCGGCACCAATCGACCGGGGCCGAGGGGCATTTGGAGCGTGTGAAGACGCCCGCCACGCTCGTGTCCTTGGGCAGCGTCACATAAAGAACGTCGGTACGGTTCTTGTATCGGATCCCGGCCTCCGCCGTTGCGATCCGGACGCCGTCGATGGCGGGAAGCGTCGGAAACGATTTGGGGGCGAGCGGAGACACGGACTTGGACATGCAATGGGTCTCGGGTGAGCGGATGGAATACCGTTTAGGAAAGGCGACCTGTGGTTTTTTAAGGCTTTTTGTCAAGTCAAAGGTGCTGGGACGCAACCGTCAGGTCCACGGAACGCAGCCGGTGTGTCCCCGTTGACCCGGTCTGCAAGCGATGGAGGCTTTCATGACGGGCAAACACCCCAAGACCAAACCTCAGGAGCGCCCGCGCAGCGATCTGGATGTCGATCCCGGCATCGGACGCTCCAAGGGCACCACCATGTCGGGCGAGAATCCGCGCGATCTCGATGGCGGCTCGACCTTCCAGGGCGACGTGGAGAACCAGACCACCCGTGAAGGCGGCGTCGATCCGAACCGGATGGGCCGGACGAACAAGTAGTCGTCAGGCACAGGAAATGAAAAGGGCGGCCCTGAAGGCCGCCCCTTTGAACGAGAGGAACCGAGCTTACTGCTGCTTCTGCTCGACGAGGTTGCCCTTGTCGTCCAGGCGCTCGATCTTGGCGTTCTTGCGCAGACCCATGATCAGATCCTGCTGCGCCTTGCGGGCCAGGTAGGTCTCGACCTGGTCCTTGGTCTCCTCGAAGGTCGGGGCCGGCTTGGTGCGCTTCTCCTCGACCTTGATCACGTGCCAGCCGAACTGGCTCTTCACCGGATCGGAGATCTGGCCGGGCTCGAGCTTGAAGGCGGCCTCGGCGAAGGGCTCGACCATGCGATCCTTGGTGAAGAAGCCGAGATCGCCGCCGTCGGTCTTGGATCCGGGGTCCTTCGAGACCTCGCCGGCCACCTTGGCGAAGTCCTCGCCGCCCTTCACACGGACCGCGATCTTCTTGGCCTCGTCCTCGTTCTCGACAAGGATGTGGCGGGCGCGGACCTCCTGTTCGGCCGGGACGCTCTTGACGGTCTCGTCGTAGAGCTTGCGCGCGGCTTCCGGGGTGACAGCCTTCTTGGCCTCCTGGTCGAGATACTCGTCGAGCAGGGTCTTGTCGCGACTATAGGCGAGCTTGCGGGCAAATTCGGCGCCGCTGCCGACCTTGGCGGCCTCGGCCGCCTTGGCACCGAGCTTCAGGTCGATCATGTAGCCGGTCAGGAGATCACGCTTCTGGGCTTCCGGAACGTTCGGCATCTGCAGGGCCGGATCCTCGGCCGCCAGGGCAAGGTCCCCTTCCGTGATCTCGACGCCGTTGACGCGGGCGATGACCTTGGACGGCTCCACGGCCGGCACGGCGGCCGGGGAGGTAGCGGGCGCGGGAGGAGTCTGGGCGAGGGCGGCCCCGGCCAGGAACGGCAGGGCGACCCCGAGGGTCAGGAGGCTCTTCCGAACGTTGAGTGAGCGAGACATGTGGTTTCCTCTGGTGAGCGTGATCGCCCACGGACAGCGACGATCAGATGGCTGAATGTGTTTACGTTTGCAAGAGATGGCATATTTATGTCACAGCATCGCCGCTCGCGGGGTCTTGAACGGGTCCTCCGGGCCGGCTTGGAGCTGCCCTGGGGCTGCGCCACTAAAGGCGCAGTCTTTAAGATGCGCTCCGGCGTAATTAGGTCTATAAGGCGGCGCAAACGCCCCTTTCTCCTGCATTCTGGAATTTCGAAGGCTCTCGATGTTCGGTTCTCTCGCGAAGAAAATCTTCGGCTCGGTCAATGATCGCCGTCTGAAGTCCTACCGGCCGAAGGTAGCGGCCATCAACGCGATGGAGGCCGAGCTGGAGGCCCTGTCCGACGAGCAGCTCCGTGCCCGCACCGAGGACTTCAAGGCCCAGCTCGCCGCCGGCAAGACCCTGGACGACATCCTGGTCCCGGCCTTCGCGACGGTCCGCGAGGCCGCCAAGCGCACCCTGGGGCAGCGCCACTTCGACGTTCAGCTCATCGGCGGCATGGTGCTCCACGAGGGCTCGATCGCCGAAATGCGCACCGGCGAGGGCAAGACCCTGGTGGCGACCCTGCCGGTCTATCTCAACGCGCTCGCCGGCAAGGGCGTCCACGTGGTGACGGTCAACGACTATCTCGCCCGTCGCGACTCCGAGTGGATGGGCCAGATCTACCGGTTCCTAGGGCTGTCCGTCGGCGTGATCGTTCACGGGCTCGACGATTCGGAGCGCGCCGAGGCCTATGCGGCCGACATCACCTACGGCACCAACAACGAATACGGCTTCGACTACCTGCGCGACAACATGAAGTACGAGATGGCGCAGATGGTCCAGCGGGGCCACAACTTCGCCATCGTGGACGAGGTGGACTCGATCCTGGTCGACGAGGCGCGGACGCCGCTCATCATCTCCGGTCCCCTCGACGACAGGTCCGAGCTCTACAATGCGATCGACGTGGTGATCCCACGCCTTACCAAGAGCGATTACGAGCTCGACGAGAAGCAGCGTTCCGTAGCGCTCACCGAAGCGGGCACCGAGAAGATCGAAGCGCTGCTGCGGGAGATCGGCCTGCTCAAGGAGGGCGACCTCTACGACGCCCAGAACGCGACCCTCGTTCACCACATGAACCAGGCGCTGCGCGCCCACACCTTGTTCCAGCGCGACAAGGATTACATCGTCCGCAACGGCGAGGTGGTGATCATCGACGAGTTCACCGGCCGCATGATGCAGGGCCGGCGCTACTCGGAAGGCCTGCACCAGGCGCTCGAGGCCAAGGAGAAGGTCCAGGTCCAGCCCGAGAACCAGACCCTGGCCTCCATCACGTTCCAGAACTACTTCCGCCTCTACGACAAACTCGGCGGCATGACCGGCACGGCTGCCACGGAAGCCGATGAGTTCCTGGAGATCTACAACCTCGAGGTGGTCGAGATCCCGACCAACCGTCCCGTCTCCCGCGTGGACGACGACGACGAGGTCTACCGGACCATGGAGGAGCGTTACCAGGCGGTCATCCGCGACATCGAGGAATCCTCCGCCAAGGGCCAGCCGATCCTGGTCGGCACCACGTCGATCGAAAAGTCCGAGCATCTGGCCGAGATGCTGATCAAGGACGGCTATACCCTCATCGACTTCGAGAACCCGCAGGCCCTCGAGCCGCTCTATCGCGACGCGCGGGCAGGCCGCGGCACCAAGCACTTCGCCGTCCTGAACGCCCGCTTCCACGAGCAGGAGGCCTTCATCGTCGCCCAGGCCGGCGTGCCGGGTGCGATCACGATCGCCACCAACATGGCCGGCCGCGGCACCGACATCCAGCTCGGCGGCAATGCCAAGATGCGCATCGAGCGCGAGCTCGCCGGCGTCGAGGGCGAGGACCGCGCCCGCCGCGAGAAGGAGATCCTGAACGAGGTGGCGGCCTTCAAGGAGAAGGCCCTCGCGGCCGGCGGCCTCTACGTGCTCGGCACCGAGCGTCACGAGTCCCGCCGCATCGATAACCAGCTGCGCGGCCGTTCCGGCCGTCAGGGCGATCCGGGGCGCTCCAAGTTCTACCTGTCGCTCCAGGACGATCTGATGCGCATCTTCGGCTCCGACCGCATGGACGGCATGCTGCAGAAGCTCGGTCTGAAGGAGGGCGAGGCCATCATCCATCCGTGGATCAACAAGGCCATCGAGCGCGCTCAGGCGAAGGTCGAGGCGCGCAACTTCGACATCCGCAAGAACATCCTGAAATACGACAACGTTATGAACGACCAGCGCAAGGTCGTCTTCGAGCAGCGCAAGGAGTTCATGGCGGAAGAGAGCGTGCGCGAAACCATCGACGACATGCGCCACGGCGTCATCGAGGACATCGTCTCCCGGGCCATCCCGGAAAACGCCTATGCCGAGCAATGGGACGTCGAGGGGCTGAAGCAGAACGTCGCCAACTTCCTCAACCTCGATCTGCCGGTCGAGGAATGGGCGAAGGAGGAGGGCATCGCCGACGACGAGATCCGCGAGCGTATCACCAAGGCGGCCGACGAGGCCTATGCCCAGCGCATCGAGGCCAATACGTCCGAGGTGATGAACTACGTGGAGAAGCAGGTTCTGCTTCAGAGCCTGGACCATCTCTGGCGCGAGCACCTCGTGACCCTCGATCACCTGCGTCAGGTCATCGGGTGGCGCGGCCTAGCCCAGCGCGATCCGCTGAACGAATACAAGTCCGAGGCCTTCGAGCTGTTCAACGCCCTGATCGGCCACCTGCGCGAGCAGGTGACGGGCCAGCTCATGCGCATCCAGGTGGTGTTCCAGCAGCCGGAGCCGCAGGAACTCCCGCCCATGTTCGCCCAGCATCTCGATCCAGCCACCGGGGAGAACGAGTTCGATCTCGCCCAGGGCAACGCTCTCGGAGCCGCCCCGGCCCTCGGCTTCGCGGCTGCGGCCGCTGGAATGGAGCCTGCTTCGTCCCGCGACCCGAACGACCCCTCCACCTGGGGCCGGGTCAGCCGCAACGAGCCCTGCCCCTGCGGTTCGGGCAAGAAGTTCAAGCATTGCCACGGTCAGTTCGTGGCCTAAGACCGCAGAACTCCCACCATCGAAAGCCCGGCCGTCGCGCCGGGCTTTTTGCTGCGCCGACGGTTTAGAGCGCGGTCGCCGCAATACCTCCGTTGCGCCAGAGGATCTCCGGAGCCGCAAGGGGTAAGATACGGTCAGCCAAGGTTTCGCAGCTCTGGGCGGCGTCCGGCCGGATTGCGGCATGACGGCCCACGAGAGAACCAAGGGAGAGGGCCATGTCCCATATCGGAAGCTGTTTCTGCGGCGCTGTCCAACTGGAGGTCAGCGGATCCCCGGAGGCCATGGGCTATTGTCATTGCCAGTCTTGCCGTTCCTGGTCCGGCGGGCCGGTGAATGCGTTCAGCCTGTGGAAGCCCGAGGCCGTGCAGGTCACGTCCGGCGCCGAGCACCTCGCGACCTATCAGAAGACCAAGTTCAGCCAGCGGCAATATTGCTCGAAATGCGGCGGGCACCTGATGAGCAACCACCCGACGCTCGGCCTCGTCGACGTGTTCGCGGCGACCATTCCCACCCTCAATTTCATTCCAGCCGTCCACTTCAACTATGCGGAGACGGTGCTGCCCATGCGAGACGGCTTGCCAAAGCTGAAGGATTTCCCAGCCGAGGCGGGAGGCTCCGGCGAGATGATGGCCGAGTGACCCTCGGGGCGCCCGTCGTCGCGGACCCTCGGGAATGATCGCCGCTCCAGGTCAAAGGCTGGCGCCGGCGTGCGGCACCTCTCTAAAGCTCCTGACCGGTCACGGCCATCGGCGCATGCGGTTCAGGGGCGATGTCATCCCAGAGGCTTTCGCTGGTATCGCAGTCGGCCCTCGGAACAACGCCCGCGGGCTCGATCGATGCGGCGGTGTCGGACGGGGCGGCGATCTCGGTGATGATCTTGGTTCGGGTCTCGGTCAGAAACTGTCTGCGTTCACGGATCGGGATCATGAAGGCATTCGGGCCGCCGACCACGCAGTCGCGGTAATAGGCATCCAGGGTTACGTCGTCCCGACGGTCGGGATGCCTCAGCATGATGGGAAGGCCGTTGATCGTCACGCCGCGGGCCACCGCCCTGTCGCGCGCTTCGGTGACCAGGGGGCCCTGATTGTTCGCGCCGTCGCCCGAGATGTCGATGACGCGCCGCGACGACCGGAAGGACGCTGAGGAGAGGAGACCCAGGCTGAAATCGATGGCTTCCGCAATGGAGGTTCCGGCCCCCCGGCGGATCGGCGCGCGAGCCAGCCGGTCGGCGAAGGAGAGGCTGTCCTTCGCGTCGTCCAGAACGGTCCAGGGCACGACCACATGCTGAACATGCGGATGGGCTCCGGCCCATTCGACGTACGTGACCGCAATGCGCCCCAGCACGCCCCCATGGATGGCCTGATGCACCGAGGGCGAGCGGAAGGCTTCCACATAGCCCTGCCGCTGCAGGTCCTGCTCGTCCGGGTCCATGGAGGTGGAGACGTCGACGGCCAGCACGAGGGCGAGATCGACCTCGTCGGGCGGCCGCTGCCAAGCCGGAGCGAGGGTCAGGAGTCCCGCCACAAGAGCGGGAAGAAGCCATGGAGCCTCGGGATACCGCATCGCGATCTCCCTCAGAAGATCTTCGGTCTCCTCAGATCTCCCGATGTTACGTCAGCTTTCCTTGCGGCGATAGGTCTCGTGGCAGCCGCCGCAGTTCTGGCCGACCCGCTGGACCGCCGCCTGCAGGCTGGCCTGGTCAGTGATCGATCCCTGAGCCGCTGTGGCGTCCTGTTGAAGCTTGGCCGCATGGGAGTCGAAATCCGCCTTGCGCTCCCAGATGACGGGAAGCGCCGCGGTCTTGCCCTGATGCGAGCCCGGAGGGAACAGGGCCGGAATCTGCTGGGCGTTCTGGGCAATCCGCTGAAGGGCGGCCTGGGCGGTGGCGGCGTTGAACGGAGTCTGCCCCCGGGCCATGCCGGTGAGCGCGCGCACCTGCTCCTGGTTGTTCTTCATCAGGTTCTGGCGCTGGCTGATCGGATCGCCTGACTGGGCCAGCACCCCGATCCCACCCGGGATCACCATGCAGAGTGCGGCGATGACGGTCTTTCGCATGACGATCATCCTTTCTCCCCCTGGGCAGGATGTCCTCTTCCGCCCGAAGGAACCATAGGGAAATGAGGATTAGAGCCGGCTTTTCAGCGGAGATTTCCGCGAGCGGCCCCCTGACATTTCGCCCGATCGCGAACCCTCGCAGACCGGCGCGCGCCGTGCCATAAGGCCGCCGCAACTCCTCCAGGCTTTTAGGACCCATGATTCGCGTCGAGAATGTCAGCAAGCAGAACAGCCACAGGATCCTCTTCATCGAGGCCTCCGGAACCCTTCAGAAAGGGGAAAAGATCGGCCTGGTGGGGCCCAACGGCGCGGGCAAGACGACGCTCTTCCGGATGATCAACAGGGAAGAGCAGCCCGATGAGGGCCAGGTCTCGGTCGATCGCGGCATCACCATCGGGTATTTCAGCCAGGATGTCGGCGAGATGGCCGGCCGCAGTGCCGTGGCCGAGGTCATGGAGGGCGCCGGTCCGGTGAGCGCCGTAGCGGCCGAACTGCGGGAACTCGAAGCCGCCATGGTGGACCCGGACAGGGCGGACGACCTCGAGGCGGTCATCGAGCGTTACGGCGAGGTGCAGGCGCGCTACGAAGAACTGGACGGCTATTCCCTCGAGGGCCGGGCGCGCGAGGTTCTGGCCGGACTGGGTTTCAGCCAGGAGATGATGGACGGCGACGTGGGCGCCCTGTCGGGCGGCTGGAAAATGCGCGTCGCACTCGGGCGCATTTTGCTGATGCGCCCGGACGTCATGCTCCTCGACGAGCCCAGCAACCACCTGGATCTCGAGAGCCTGATCTGGCTGGAGGAATTCCTGAAGGGCTACGAGGGCGCGCTGCTCATGACCTCGCACGACCGCGCCTTCATGAACCGCATCGTCAACAAGATCATGGAAATAGACGGCGGTTCGCTGACGACCTATTCCGGAGACTACGAGTTCTACGAGCAGCAGCGGGCGATGAACGAGAAGCAGCAGCAGGCGCAGTTCGAGCGTCAGCAGGCCATGCTCGCCAAGGAGATCAAGTTCATCGAGCGCTTCAAGGCGCGTGCCTCGCACGCTGCCCAGGTGCAGAGCCGCGTCAAGAAGCTCGAGAAGATCGACCGGGTGGAGCCGCCCAAGCGCCGCCAGGCGGTGGCGTTCGACTTCCTGCCAGCGCCGCGTTCAGGCGACGACGTGGTCAGCCTGAAGGGCGTGCACAAGCGCTATGGTAGCCGCAGCATCTACGAGGGGCTGGACTTCGCGGTGCGCCGCAAGGAGCGCTGGTGCGTGATGGGCGTGAACGGCGCCGGCAAGTCGACCCTGTTGAAGCTGGTGGCAGGCTCCGCCGCCCCCGACGACGGGTCGGTCACCGTCGGGGCGAGCGTGAAGATGGGCTATTTCGCCCAGCACGCCATGGAGGTGCTCGAGGGCGACCGCACAGTGTTCGAGTTCCTGGAGGATTCGTTCCCGCAGGCCGGGCAGGGCTCGCTGCGCACGCTGGCCGGCTGCTTCGGCTTCTCCGGCGACGACGCGGAGAAGAAGTGCCGCGTCCTCTCGGGCGGAGAGAAGGCTAGGCTGGTCATGGCCAAGATGCTCTACGATCCGCCGAACTTCCTGGTGCTCGACGAGCCGACCAACCATCTCGACATGGCCACGAAGGAGATGCTGATCGACGCCCTATCCAAATATGAGGGCACCATGCTGTTCGTCTCGCACGACCGCCACTTCCTGGCCGCCCTGTCCAACCGGGTTCTCGAGCTGACCCCGGAGGGCATCCACCAGTATGGCGGCGGCTATACCGAATACGTGGCGCGCACCGGCCAGGAGGCTCCGGGCCTGCGGCATTGAGCGGTCGATCCCCGAAGGCATCGAGACGGAAGCCCGGCCACCGCGCCGGGCTTTTCGCTGCTCGGGACACCGCCTTCCGAAAGCGGGAGCGCGACGTCAGCTTGAGGCAAGCATCATGGCCGATAAGGCAGGGACCACAACAACGATTTTTGAAGAAAGGTCTGTCAAAGGACCTTCTTCGCAACCCTTTCTCATTTCGGGCCGAAACATCATGGCATTGAATACGTCCCTTCCGGTGCTCATCGTCGACGATTACCAGACGATGCTGCGCATCATCCGCAACCTCCTGAAGCAGATCGGCTTCAACGACGTCGATGAAGCCAAGGACGGCTCGGAGGCCTTGGGCAAGCTCAAGGAGAAGAAATACGGGCTCGTGATCTCCGACTGGAACATGGCGCCGATGACCGGCTTCGAGCTGCTCCAGAAGGTCCGCGCCGACGCGGATCTGAACGCACTTCCCTTCATCATGATCACCGCCGAGGCCAAGACCGAGAACGTCGTGGCGGCCAAGCAGGCCGGCGTCAACAACTACATCGTGAAGCCCTTCAACGCGGAAACCCTGCGCTCGAAGATCGCCGCCGTGCTGGGCGAGTAGCCGCCATGCGTCTTCCGCCACCTGTCTCTTTCGACCCATTGAGCCTGGATCTTCTGGCTCAGTCCCGCGAGAGCATCGCTGCCCGGCGGCATGCGGAACTCATGCGGGGCATGGCGGCCATTCATGCGGCGCTCGAGCCGAACAGCGGAGCGTCGAAGGCTCTCCTGGACCAGATCCGGACCGACCTGCGCGAAGCGCTCAGGCTCAAGGAGGAACTCGACGCCATCACCGAGTCGATACAGCGCACGAAACGGGAGATCGCAACCTTGCATTCCCGCAGCCCGGGCGGCCAGGTGACCAGCGTCACCGACGAACTGGGAGCGGTCGTGTCCGGCACGGAAGCGGCCACCAACAGCATCCTGGCGGCCGCCGAGGAGATCGACGAGATCAACGGAACGCTGTCCGCGCGCCTGTCCGGTGAGGACGCCGCCATGGCCCAGCGGATCTCCGACAGGGTCATCACGATCTTCGAGGCCTGCAATTTCCAGGACATTACCGGACAGCGCATCAGCAAGGTCGTCGGCTCGATGAAATTCATCGAGGAGCGCGTGACCCAGATGGCGCATATCTGGGGCGGCCTGGAGAGCTTCAACGACGTGGAAGCCTTCAAGATGCCGGACCGCGAAGGGGACGAGGCTCTGCTGAACGGGCCTGCCCTCGAGGGCGATCCGACACGCACGTCCCAGGACGCGATCGACGCCCTGTTCGGGTGATCGCCCTGCGCGGCGAACAGCTCAAGAGCCCGGCCCTTCGCCGGGCTTTTTGCTGCCCGTCATTGCCGCACGAGGGTGAGATCGGTCGTCGCCCGGACGGGTCCATTCTCGCCGATCCGGTCCGTGACGACGATCCTGAAGCGACCAGGGTCGAGGCTGGCGACGCGCATCTGGGCCGTCGTGTCGCCGTAGAGGGGCCTCGGCCATTCGATCGCTAGATCGAAGTCCGTACCCACCTGCCGGCCCCTGAGTTGGGCGGTTCCGACCCGCGACCCCGTATAGGTGCCGGTGACCTGGCCGGACCGGGGGTCCCAGGACAGGCGGGCGCTGACTGATCGCGCGATCAGCAGGTAGGCCCGGCACGTGCCCTGGAGCGCAAGGCTCGTGGCGCCCTGCTGCTGGATCGCAAAGCTGCAGCTGACCTGATGGGAGGAGGCGTCAGGCCCCTCCAGGATGGTTCCTGTGCCCCAGAAGGAGCCTGCGTAGCGCTCGGCGACCGCCGGGGCGGCGCCTGCGCTGCCGGCTGCGACCCAAAGCGAGAGAACTGCGCCACGAGAGAGCTCTTGCGCGAGGCGGTGCATGAATGTCTCCTTTGAGGCCACGAGGCGGGGTCCGCACCACGGTGCCGATCCGACAGGATGGGGGAGATATGGGGCGGGCCCGCAAAGCCGCCGAGTGGCTTGCGCGGCCATGACGAGCCCGACCCGGGAGCGGCGTCCAGGCCGAGCCGTCACCTTGGTGCTGAGAGAGGTTCGGTGTGGCGATGCCGACGGGGTGCGGGAGCATGGCAGGACCTCTCCTCGGAAAGCCCGGCAGATGCGGAAAAGTTTCCGGTCCGTGAGATCGCCCAACAAAAAGACCCGCCAGTGAGGCGGGCCTTGCGATTCTTGGTGCCTGGAGCGCTCAGTTCGCAGCGGCTAGGTTGACCTTTTCGGAGCCTTGAGCCCGCTTCTGGGGCATGGCCTTCGTGGCCGGAGCCGCCTTGGCGGGAGCAGGTGCAACCTGGACCGTCTCGGCCACGGGCTGCGACGCCGACGTGCCGAACAGGTCGGCCACGCCGCCGAGCATCTTCTTGTAGAAGGGCGTCTCCTGCGAGGAGGCCGCCGCCACGGCCACCGGAGCGGTCTGCTGGGTGACGGCCTGACGGGTTTCCGGCTGCGAGGCGGGAACCTCCTTCAGGGACGCGAAGGCGAGCGCAGTCGACGGGGCGTCGATCTTCTCGCGGCCGCTGTCGTCGAGGGCGATCTGCCGCGGGCCGGACGAGATGCCTTCCGTGCGGCTCACGAATCCGAGCTTGGTGTCGGACACGCCTGACGCATTGGCGAGGGCCTCGCGGAAGGATTCGTGCGTGTCGCCGTCATTGTAGACGAGCCTGATCGGCTTCTCGCCCTTGGCGATCAGATCGGCCACCTCCTGCTCGTCGTGGCGCTGTTTCTGCGTCACGGCCGCGACGGTGCTCTCATCGGCGTTGAAGAGGTAGCGCCGGTTGGCGACCGCCACGCGCAGCTCCTCCTTGGAGATATCGAAGGTGTCAGAGCCTTCCTTCAGGTTCTTCCAGAAGCCGATGTTCGGGTCGAGGCGATGCTTGGCCAGATTCTCGGCCGTCATCCGGAACGGATAAGACTGGAACTGGAAGCCGCGCTGACCGGCGCTGAGCGCCTCGCGGGCGATCGCATAGATCTCGGC